>CAIOKY010000056.1 GCA_903858965.1 uncultured Nitrosomonadales bacterium
AGTGTGCAGAAAATCAATTATTAGAGGTGCCCTGTTGCTATCGTCGATCAGCAACACTTTTATCCCTGACAACGGCAGGTCCTCGCTCATCTTGTTTCCTCTAGCATTGGCACTGATGTATGCATCGTCCTTGATGTAAACGATTTCGAGGCTTCAATGCTAACGTATCTCGCTGTCGCTGTCATGGCGTTTTTACCGCCTCCAGAAATGCGGGGTGAACAAAATCAGTACCGTAAAGATTTCCAGCCGCCCGACCAGCATCGCGACCGTGCACACCCAGGTTTGAAAATCCGACAGCACACCAAAGTTACTGGCCGGACCAACCACACCCAGCCCCGGCCCCGCGTTGTTGATGCAGGCAATGATCGCCGAGAACGCGGAGATGAAATCCAGTCCGCTGATCAGCAGCGCAAAAGTCAGCGTAACCACCGTCATGAAATACAGAAAGATAAATCCCAGCACCGCAAACACGATGTTGTTGGGTACGACACTGCCGCCTATCTTCATCGGGTTGATCGCGGCCGGGTGCAGCAACTTGAGGAATTCCCGCCCGGCCTGCTTGAACAGGATCAGCGTGCGCACCATCTTGATGCCGCCGCCGGTGGAGCCCGAGCTGACCGCAATGCAACTCAGGAACAACATCCACATCGGCGCGAAGATCGGCCATTGATTGAAATCGACGCTGTCAAACCCACAGTCCGTTGCGATTGAAACCACGTTGAAACTGGCGTGGCGCAAAGCAGTCCAGAAACTCGGGTAAGTGCCCTGCCACCACAGGAACAGGGCTATACCCAGACAGCTCGCCAATATCAGTGATACGGTTGCGACAGCCTCGGCATCGCGCAAATACAGCTTCAGGCTTTTTTCCCGCCACACCAGAAAATGCGTGGCAAAATTCATTGCCGCCAGCAGCATGAATACGATCAGCACGAACTCGATGGCGGGAGAATTGAAATAACCGATGCTGGCATCATGCGTGGAAAAACCACCCAGTCCCATCGCGGCAAAGGCATGGCAGATCGCGTCCAGCCAATTCATGCCCACCACCTTCAATGACAGGATACAGGCGATGGTGATGCCCAGATAAACCAGCCACAGATTGCGCGCCGTCTCGGTGATGCGCGGAGTCAGCGTGGCATCCTTCATCGGGCCGGGTGTTTCCGCCTTGAACAACTGCCGCCCGCCGATGCCGAGCAGCGGCAGGATCGCCACCGCCAGCACGATGATGCCCATGCCGCCCAACCAGTTCAATTCATGCCGCCAGATATTGATGGCCGGGGGCAAGTCCTCCAGTCCGGTCAACACGGTCGAGCCGGTGGTGGTCAGTCCGGACATGGTTTCAAAATAAGCATCGGTGAATGACAGGCCCTTTATCACCAGTAGCAGCGGTAGCGTGGCAAAAGCGGGCATCGCCGTCCACATGGTCACCACCAGCAGATAACCATGCCGGATGGAAAGTTCGCCCTTGCAGCGGCGCGTCAACAGCCACATCAGAAAGCCGATGGCCGATGTCCAGACCATGGCCAGCAGAAAATCGATCAATGTCCCGTCGTCATAGATTAACGATGCCGCCAACGGCATCGTGTAGGCGACGCTGAAAACCATCAGCATCAAACCCAAAGCACGGATAACCGACAGGGTGCGTTGCATCAGAAGAAACCGATATTGACCTGGAAAACCTTTTCAACCTTGCGCACCATCGCCTTGTCGATCACAAACACGATGACATGGTCCTCAGCCTCGATGACCGCATCATGATGGCCCATGATGACTTTGCCGCCGCGCACCAGCGCGCCGATATTCGCGCCCTCGGGCAGATCGATCTCATCGATGCGCCGCCCGACCACCCGTGAAGATTGGCGATCACCGTGCACCACCAGCTCGAGCGCTTCCGCCGCACCACGCCGCAAAGAATGGACCGCAGCCACGTCGCCCTGGCGCACATAAGCCAGCAGCGAACCGATCGTGACATGTGCCGGGGAAAGCGCGATATCGATCTTGCCGCCTTGCACCAGCCCGACATATGCACTGCGATTGATCAGCGCGATCACCTTGCGCGCACCACCCTGCTTGGCCAGCAATGACGACATGATGTTGTTCTCGTCATCGTTGGTGAGCGCACAGAACACGTCCACATCGCCGACATGCTCCTCCTGCATCAGCTTTTCATCCGTGCCGTCGCCGTTCAATACCAGGGTGCTAGCCAGTTCACCAGCCAGTCTCTGGCATGCCTTCTTGTTGTACTCGATCAGCTTGACTTCATAGTTGTGCTCCAGCGCCTTTGCCAGGCGCCGTCCGATATTCCCGCCGCCGACGATCATCACCCGCTTGGCGGGTTTATCCATGCGGCGCATTTCCTTCAACACACTGCGAATGTTGTCGGTTGCGGCAATAAAGAATATCTCGTCGCCGTCCTGTATCACGGTATCGCCGGTGGGCGTGATGGGCCGGTCCTTGCGGAAGATCGCCGCGACGCGGGTATCGACCTGGGGCATATGAGTTCGCAAAAAACTCAACGGCTTGTCCACCAGCGGCCCACCTGCAAAAGCGCGCACCGCCACCAGCGAAGCTTTGCCATTGGCAAATTCCAGCACTTGCAGTGCTTCCGGAAACTCGATCAGCTTGGTGATGTAGTCGGTCAGTATCTGTTCGGGACAAATGGAAAAATCCACGCAGAAGTTATCTTTGCTGAACACTTCCGGACGGGCTAGAAAATCGGCCGAACGGATACGGGCGATGCGTGTCGGCGTGTTGTAGAGGCTGGACGCCAGCTTGCATGCCACCATGTTGACTTCGTCACTTTGAGTAACTGCCAGCAGCATGTCGGTGTCGGCGATACCGGCCTGTTCAAGCACCGAAGGATGGGCGGCATTACCCGTCAAGGTGCGCAGATCCAGGCGGTCTTGCAATTGGCGCAATTTCTCGCCATCGGAATCCACCACGGTGATGTCGTTCGCCTCGCTGACCAGACTTTCCGCCACTGTAGAGCCGACCTGCCCCGCACCTAGTATCAATATCTTCACGGCAAATCCCTGAACTTCATGATTGCGCGCGTATCCAGTTCTTCCATGCGGCGAACAATTTCTCGTCGCGCGCCGCGATAACCGACTGTTGCCAGATGTCACCCGCCCCAAAATCATCATGCTCGATACAGCAGGCATACCCGCCCGACTCCTGCAGCACCAGCAATCCGGCCGCATAATCCCAGAGCTTTTGCCCGCCGTGCAGGTATACATCGTAACGGCCCGTCGCGGTGTAGCACCAATCCAGCGCGCTCGCGCCAAAGTTGCGTTGCGAGGAATAGGGCGGATTGATAGCCAGTTGCGTGACCAGTTTTTTCTTGAGGCGCTTCATGTCCACGCTGGCCAAAGCTTGTTGCAGCGTGCCCGTTGTTTCGCGGCCGATCAGTTTTTCGCCATTCAGGAACGCGCCTTTGCCCTGTTCCGCGGCGAACATCTCGTTGGCCACCGGATCGTACACCACACCCAGCACACTTTTCCCTTCGCGGACCAGCGCGACCGATACCGCAAAATACGGCAGGCCATGTACGAAGTTGGAAGTGCCGTCGATCGGATCGATACACCAGATCCCGTCCCGGCCGGTTTCCCACAGCGCGCGTTGCTGGGCGGCGGCCATCTCCTCGCCCAGCACCGGCACATTGAGGATGGCTTGCAGCTTTTTGGTCAAGGCATTTTGCGCGGCGATATCCGCCTCGGTACACAAGCTGCCGTCGTTTTTGTGATGATGCGCCACTTTAAGGTAACGCGGCATGATCTCTTCTGCCGTTACCAATTTGACTGCCGCAATCGCGGCCTTTAGCAGTGGGCCCATACCGTTCGGGGCCGGATGATTCATGCCGCCTTCCACTTGATCGAACATCCCATGCTGGCGATCTGCTCGCGCGGACCCTGGCCGGTTCGCGCTACTTGCAGCATCGCATTGAACAAGTCGCGCGGCGCATCGGCAACCGCTTCCTTGCGCGACGCATCCAGGCGGCCGCGATATTGCAATTCAAGATTGGCATTGAAGCCGAAGAAATCCGGCGTGCATACCGCGTCATAATTCCTGGCGACCTGCTGGGTCTCGTCCCACACGTAAGGGAAAGGATAACCGTATTGCTGCGCGACCAGCTTCATGTTGTCAAAGGAATCTTCCGCATAATCGGCGGGATCGTTGGACATGATCGCGATGCTATTGATGCCGTGCTGCTGCAGTTCGCGCGTGTCGCGGATGATGCGCTCGCGTATCGATTTCACATAAGGGCAATGATTGCAGATGAACATTACCAGCAAGCCATTCTTGCCGCGTGCATTGGCAAGGTTATAACGCTTGCCGTCGATACCGGGCAGATCGAAATCTCGGGCTTTCCATCCGAAATCACACAGGGGTGGCTGCAAACTGACCATTTGATAATTCCTGACAATATCCTTGAGGCAGATATATTATCATGCCGGCACTCCCGCTTCGCTTGCGCCTTGACCATGCCGCGTTTTTATTGCCCTCCGCCGCTGCCCTTCAGCGGTACTTTTGATTTGCCGCCGGATGCGGCGCATCACGCCGCGCGCGTGCTGCGTTTGCGCGAGGGCGACCCGGTGCAGATCTTCGACGGCATCGGCAATGAACGTCACGGCAAGATCGCCGAGATCTGCGGCAAGCGCGTCGTCGTAAGCAATATCACCGCCATCGACAGCGACCGTGAATCCCCGCTCAAGGTGTTGCTGGCACAAGCGTTGGCCAGCAGCGAAAAAATGGACTGGGTGATACAGAAGGCCACCGAACTGGGCGTCACGGAAATACAGCCGATCGACACCGAGCGCAGTGTCGCCCGGCTATCCGCCGAGCGAGCCACGAAACGGCTCGAGCATTGGCAACAAGTCGCGATCTCTGCCTGCGAACAGTGCGGGCGCAACACGCTGCCACAGATACACGCACCGCTGGACATCATGGTATGGCTGCAGCAAATGCAAACATTATCTGATGCAAAATTCATCCTGCTGCCGCAAGGCGCGACCTCGTTGCACGAGCAAGCCAAACCACAGGAACGAATCGCATTGCTGATCGGCGCGGAAGGCGGCTTCACCCAGGCGGAAAGCGATACCGCACTGCGCTGCGGTTTTATCGCGACACGCATGGGTACGCGCGTGTTGCGTACCGAGACCGCCGCGATTGCGGGACTGGCCGCATTGCAAACTTTGTGGGGTGACTTCAAATGAAAAACTGCTGCGGAGAGCCATCTGCGGTGTTGCACGGTGCTCGCTCTGTCGTCTATCAGCGACGATATGCCTCGGTCGCTGCGCGCCGTGCGCCTTGCATCTGGCCTTCCTCGCGACGTTTTTCTGCAGCCTTCGAACAAATTCTTTAAGGAGATTATCATGCCATACGTCAACATCCGCATCGCCGGCAGCCTGAGCAGGGAACAGAAAGCGAAGATCGCCGAAGAGATCACCGACACGCTGGAACGTATCGCGCTCAAGCCCAAGTCGTATACCTATATTGCGTTCGACGAATTGCCAGACGAAAACTGGGCTATTGCGGGCAAGCTGCTCGATGAATCATAGCCAGATGTTGCAAAACTACTGCGCTTGCCAATACCGTGTTAAAAATGCGCTCAAAATCCTCATGTACTTTTGTGTACACTCCGGTTTCTTGCACATTTTTGCCTTGTCTTGGCTGCGCTCGTTACGTTTTTCAACGCCCGGCTAGCACGGCATAATGCGCACTTTAATAGTGGAGATACTTAATGCCCACCACCACATCTGCTGACTTCGTCGCCTGGCTCCGTTCCGTCGCGCCTTACATCAACGCGTTCCGCGGGCGCACTTTCGTCATCGCGTTCGGCGGCGAAGTGGTCGCGGACGGCAAGTTCGTCGAACTGACGCACGACTTCAATCTGCTCGCCAGTCTGGGCATCCGACTGGTGCTGGTGCATGGCGCGCGCCCGCAGATCGAACAGCATCTGGCCAAGAACAATCTCGAAGGCACCTATCATCACGGCATCCGGCTGACCGATGCCGAGACCATGCAGTGCGTCAAGGAAGCGGTCGGTCGGGTGCGTGTCGAGATCGAGGCGCTGCTGTCGATGGGCTTGGCGAATTCGCCGATGGCCAATGCCGATATCCGCATCGCGGGCGGTAACTTCATCACCGCGCAACCGATAGGCGTGATCAACGGCGTGGACTTGCAACACACCGGCACGGTGCGCAAAGTGGATGTCGCCGCGCTGAACGACCGCATGGAATTCGGCGAGGTGGTGCTGCTCTCGCCGCTCGGCTATTCGCCCACCGGCGAAGTATTCAATGTCACCCTCGAAGATGTCGCGACCGCCACCGCGATCGCGCTGGACGCAGACAAGCTGATGTTCCTGATGGACACCGACGGTGTGACAGACAAGAAAGGCGCGCTGATCAAGGAACTCACGATAGACCAGGCGCAGGATGTGCTGTCTGCCAAACGCAAGTCGCCCAACGACGTGACATTGTTCCTGCCGTGCGCGATACGCGCCTGCGAGGCGGGCGTGGCGCGCACCCACCTGATCAGCCGCCACACCGACGGCGCGGTGTTGCAGGAACTGTTCAGCGATGACGGCATCGGCACGATGGTGGTGGAAAGCACGCTCAACACGCTGCGCAACACCAGCATCGAAGATGTCGGCGGCATATTGAAACTGCTGCGGCCACTCGAAGAAGAAGGCATCCTGGTGCGGCGTTCGCGCGAATTGCTGGAGCAGGAAATCGAACGCTTCGTGGTACTGGAACACGACCACCGCATCGTCGGTTGCGCCGCACTGTATCCGTTCCCGGACGAAGCGGCCGCCGAACTCGCCTGCCTCGCGGTGGAAAAACAAAGCCGCGATCACGGCTACGGTGAAGCTATCCTCAACCACATGATAGACATCGCCAAATCGCAGAAGCTGAAAAAGCTGTTCGTGCTCACCACGCGCACCGCGCACTGGTTCATCGAGCGCGGCTTTGTCGAGAGCGATGTCTCTGCGCTGCCTGCGCAGAAGAAGTCGTTGTATAACTATCAGCGGAAGTCGAAAGTATTTGTCAGGAAGATTTGAGGCTTGCCATGTTTCGGAAATTCAATGAACTAAGTTCGGCATTCCAGCTTATAAGGCAAACCGCCCCAGAATACACGGCGTTTTTGGTACCCACTTCACGTTGGGGGTGTCCTTCGTGACTGCCAAGGCTCTCGATCCAGACCGCATGTTCAGAGTTTGCACCCCCGGTGCTGAAACCGACGAGCCTGCGTTTGTTGAATTGCTAATCGCATATGGGCAAGCAATGTGGAGTTGGTCGAGGGTCGAAAGTAAATTGTTTCTGATCTTTGCCCATGCGGTAGAACCAACCACCAACAACCATTCCAAGGCTCTCCGCGCTGCCTTCTTCTCAATCATTGGTGCTCGGGCGCGGCTAGACATGATTCACTCCGTCGCGCAGGTCATGTGGAAAAAATCGGGCGCATGGAAAGAATGGGTAGCGCTGTATGAGGAATGCAAGACGCAGTTGCGCATTCGCGGAAAGATGGCTCACCTGACTGGATACGCCATGTATCCATCCGACAAAAGGAAGAAGCCTTTGGCGGTAATCATTGAGCCAATTCACCATCCGAACTCTCCCCGCACGCATGGCGAGGCAAAGAGTGTTGGCTATACGACTGACCAACTCAGTCAATATGCGTGGGACTGGGAGCATCTAAATTCTCGCCTAGGTGTCTTTGTCGCTCTGGTATCGCATCAAACGCAGCCTGAAGCATCCGAAGAACTAACCGCTCGTCTGCACCATCTGCTTCAGCGTCCAATCGACCAGAGTTCCGCAAAACAAGAACAGCTTCCGAAATCATCGCGGAAGAAATCGTGAATATGGGTATTACGCGTTTCTTCATGGCGTCCCACCCCCAACCCGGCAACTCGCATAAGGCGTAGGGCGTCAATAAGCGCAGCGCATTGCGCCGGATGATGACGACACATGCGGCGCAATGCCCGTTGGTTATTGCGCCCTACCTGATGGCGGGGTCTCCGAAACCGGTTGCGTTTCGCCCCACGGCGCAACCTTCAACAGCAACAGCATTCCCGGTATTGCCAGCATTGCGCACAACAGGAAAAAGCTGCTCCATCCCATCTGATCCACCAGCCAGCCAGCCGTGGCATTGACGAACGTGCGCGGCACGGCAGCGAGGCTGGTGAACAGCGCGAACTGGGTGGCGGTGTAGGCGGGATGGGTGGTGTGCGCGATGTAGGCGACGAAGGCCGCGGTGCCCAGCCCGACGCCGAATGCTTCGAGGCCGATCACGAATGCGAGCTGGGTGAGATGCAGCGCGGTCACTTCGGCCTGCGCTCCCTGCAGCGCCAGCCAGTAAAAACCGAAGATGCTCACCACTTGCACCGCGCCGAACAGCCACAGCGCGCGGTTGATGCCGATCTTCAACATCCAGATGCCACCGAGCAATGCACCGATCACCGCCGGCCACAACCCGGCGTTCTTCGCAATCAGGCCGATCTCTGATTTTGAAAATCCCATGTCGAGATAGAACGGCGTAGCCAGTGCGGTGCACAGGCTGTCGCCGAGTTTGTAGAAAAATAAAAATGCCAGGATCAGCAACGCGCTTTGCCAACCCTTGCGCGTAATAAATTCATGGAACGGTTCGACCACGGCATCGCGCAGCGTTTTGGGCGGCGCGGCGCGGTGTGGTTCTTGCACCAGCAGCGTCATCACCATGCCGGGCAGCATGAACAGCGCGGTGATGATGAACACCATGTTCCACGGCAAATGATCGGCGAGGATCAACGCCAGCGAACCGGGAATCAATCCGGCAATGCGATAGGCGTTGACGTGTACCGCATTGCCGAGGCCCAGCTCGTTATCGAACAGCAGTTCGCGGCGATACGCATCCAGTGCGATGTCCAGTGTGGCGCTCAGCAAAGCGAGCAACGTGGCGAGCATGACGATAATGCCCAGATCGTCCTGTGGCGAAAATCCGCCCAGCGATGCGATCACCACCAACAGCGCGGCTTGCATCAGCAGCATCCAGCCGCGCCGCCGCCCCAGCATCGGCACCGCATAGCGATCCAGCAACGGAGCCCAGAGGAATTTCCATGTGTAGGGAAACTGGATCAGCGCGAACGCGCCGATCACCCTGAGATCGATATGCTCGGTGCGCAGCCATGCCGGAACCAGATTGAGCAGCAGGTACAGCGGCAGGCCGGAAGCGAAGCCGGTGAACACGCAGATCAGCATGCGGCGGGTGAAGAGTTGTTGCCAGATGGTCATGTAGTACCCCGCACAACTACTGCGCTCGTAACGTTGTGCGGCGGGATTTGACGTTCATCAAATTGATGTGCCCCGTTGGAACCGGTATACCGCCGTGCTGCCAAGTAGATTGGGTAACACCCCCACTTCTTTGTCACCCGTCATCACACGGCGCTCAAGTACCTTCACCTGATGGTCGCTGCAGAAAGTTTCGAAATCGTGCAGCGTGCACAGATGCACGTTCGGCGTGTCATACCATTGATAGGGCAACTCCCGGGAAACTGGCATGTAGCCGCGTACTATATCCAGGCGATTTTTCCAGTAACCGAAGTTGGGGAAACTGACGATGCCCTCGCGCCCGACGCGCAGCATCTCCTGTATCAGCGGCTCGGTGTGGCGGGTGGCTTGCAGCGTCTGCGACAGCATCACGTAATCGAAAGAATTGCTTTCAAAATCCGCCAGCCCGGATTCCAGGTCGTTCTGGATCACATTCAAACCGTTGGAGATACACGACACGATGTCGAGATCATTGATCTCCACGCCATAACCACGCACCGCGCGGGTTTCCTTGAGATAACGCAGCAGGCTGCCATCGCCGCAACCCAGGTCGAGCACCGTCGCGCCCTTGGGTATCCACGCGGCAATCGCGGCGAAATCGGGGCGTTGCTGAATGTATTTTGCGCCGCTCTGGATCATGCTCATGCTGCCGCCTCCTCTACTGGCAGACCATCTCTCGCAATTCTGCAATTTCGGCGTCTGAAAGCAATCCCCGCGAGGAGGAGGCCGACGGGTTCCCCGCTGCTTCGCAGTGACCTGTTCGCTCTCGCGGACGGTCGCATCCCCACTTCGTGTGGCCCCTGCTTCCTGCTCATGCTTCTACCTCCCTGGCAATCCTGTCGAGATAGGTGCGCATCACATCCAGATAGTACGGGTCCTGCATCAGGAAGGAATCGTGGCCGTGCGTCGACGTGATTTCCGCATAGCTGACGTTGCGCCGGTTATGCAGCAGGGGCCGCACGATCTCGCGCGAACGTTGCGGCGAGAAGCGCCAGTCGGTGGTGAACGAGATCACCAAGAAACTCGCCTTGGCGCGCGCGAACACCTGGTTCAAATCCCCGCCGGTATCATGTGCCGGGTCGAAATAATCCAGTGCCTTGGTCATCAATAGATAAGTATTGGCATCAAAGTAAGAGGCAAACTTGTCGCCCTGATAGCGCAGATAAGATTCGATCTCGAATTCAACTTCGTAGCTGTAACTGAATTTTCCGGAACGCAGATCGCGCCCGAATTTATCCGCCATCGCATTGTCGGACAGATAGGTGATGTGTCCCAGCATGCGCGCCAGCCTCAGGCCGCGCGTCGGCACCACGTTGTGCTGGTAATAATCGCCGCCGTGAAAATCCGGGTCGGTCAGGATCGCATTGCGCGCCACATCGTTGAACGCGATATTCTGCGCAGTGAGATGCGGCGCGGCGGCGATCGCAAACACATGACGCACCCGGTCCGGATAGGTCAGCGACCATTGCAACGCCTGCATCCCACCCAGGCTGCCGCCGATCACCGCAGCGAATTGGCGGATGCCGAGCCGGTCCGCGAGGCGCGCCTGCGACACCACCCAGTCTTCCAC
The DNA here is from genome assembly GCA_903858965.1 of uncultured Nitrosomonadales bacterium. Classification (GTDB taxonomy): domain Bacteria; phylum Pseudomonadota; class Gammaproteobacteria; order Burkholderiales; family Gallionellaceae; genus Gallionella. The sequence goes on from CAIOKY010000056.1 coordinate 10,876, forward strand.
GGTGATGACAGGAAAGTTCGCGCCGTATGGCTGGCCGGTTTCCGGATTGAGCGAGGACGGCCCGGTGGAGCCATGACAGCCCCCGAGATTATTCAGGCCTATGACGAAGAATTTGTCGGTATCGATCGGCTTACCGGGACCGACCATATTGTTCCACCAACCGATGTTCTTCAGATCATCAGCGTAATAGCCGGCAACATGATGATGGCCGGACAACGCGTGACAGATCAGGATCGCGTTGGATTTGTCAGCATTCAGCGCGCCGTAGGTCTCGTACACCAGTTCGTAGCGGGGCAGCACCGCGCCGCTGCGGAAAACCAGCGGGGTGTCAAAGGTTGCGCGCTGCGCGCTGACGATGCCGATACTATTAACTGGTGCGCTCAAGTTGTCGCTCCAAAAACAAATACAAAAAACAGAAACAAAAAAACCCGCTGGCCTAAAGCGGAGCGGGTCGCCTCGCTTTAGCTGGTATGTTTTAAGTGCCCCGCAAGCTGATGTCAAATCGGCACTGGATTACAGTTTCCGGCTTTTAAGCAAAGCTGTCAATCCAATGTAGCACGTGGCAGTTTTTGTTCCTGGCCGAACAGAGTACGATATGCCTTTATCGCTTGGCAGGACGAACCTGCGCTGAACTTTTTCCCCTGACTGCAGGACTGATTTCATACGTACACTCACATTGAGGAGAACACCATGGCACACTGGTTTGCAGACAATTCCCTATCCATCGGCAACACCCCGCTGGTCCGGCTCAACCGCATCGCCGACGGCGCGCCCGCCACCATTCTGGCGAAGATCGAGGGGCGCAACCCGGCCTATTCGGTGAAGGACCGTATCGGTGCAGCGATGATCAACGATGCCGAGAAGCGTGGCCTGCTCGGCCCGGGCAAGGAAATCGTCGAACCTACCAGCGGTAATACCGGTATCGCGCTGGCCTTTGTGGCCGCGGCACGCGGCATCCCGCTGACTTTGACGATGCCGGAAACCATGAGTGTGGAGCGGCGCAAACTGCTGGTGGCCTACGGCGCGAAGCTGGTGTTGACCGAAGGTGCGAAGGGCATGAGCGGGGCGATAGCAAAAGCCAAAGAGATCGCCGCATCCGACCCGAAATACGTGTTGCTCCAGCAGTTTGAAAACCCTGCCAATGTGGCCGTCCATGAAGCGACCACGGGACCCGAGATCTGGAACGATACCGATGGCAATGTCGACATCTTCGTGTCCGGGGTTGGTACCGGCGGCACCATCACCGGCGTGTCGCGCTACTTCAAGAAGACGCGCGGCAAGAAGATCCAGTCCGTGGCGGTGGAGCCCGCCGCCAGCCCGGTCCTGACACAGCAGCGGGCAGGCCAACCCCTGCAGCCGTCCCCGCACAAGATACAGGGTATCGGTGCGGGCTTCGTGCCCAGGATACTGGATATGGATCTGGTGGACAGCATCGAAACCGTGAGCAACGAAGATTCCGTATTGTATGCGCGCCGTCTTGCCCATGAAGAAGGCATCCTGTCCGGCATCTCGTGCGGTGCTGCGGTCGCGGTTGCGGTGCGCTTGGCGAAGAAGCCGGAGAACAAGGGCAAGACCATTGTCGTGATCCTGCCGGATTCGGGTGAGCGCTATCTCAGCTCCATCTTGTTCGAGGGTATGTTCGATGCCGCCGGGTTCGCTGTATGAAAGCGGATGGCCGCATCTTTAGATGCGTGTAACTCACATGCTGGCAAGCGTCCGAAATATATCAATGCCAGCCTTTCGTAATAGCAAAACTTTGCTCTCGCTTATCGTCGTGCCGCCCGGAAGAGTATTCATGGCTGTCGGGATATGTTTTTCGGATGCATAATTAACACTGCAACAAAGAACAGCAACACGCCAGTCAACCCAATTGAGGAGAGCTATCATGTCATCGAAATTGATTATGGTTCTTGCTATTTTTTTCACTGCTTTGTTTGGTTCTGCCGCAAGTCGCTCCCAGGATTTACCGCCGCCCAATCCGCTTGATACTGTTCCGGACAAAATGCCATTCGATGTTCCTTATGGCACCCCGATTTTGCTTGATCATGCTCAAGTCGCCATCGCAGCAGCGCTGGCTGAAGCCAAGAAGCATGATTGGAAGATGAACATTGCTGTTGTCGATTCGGGTGGCAACCTGGTTGCGTTCCAGCGTATGGACGGGGCCCAGCTTGCCTCGATTCAGATCGCCGAACATAAGGCCCGCGCAGCAGCGACTTTCCGCCGCGAAACGAAGGTATTTGAGAATGCGCTGCAGGTCGATAACCGGCCCTATGTCGCCACCCTTGACGGAGTCATCACCTCACGCGGCGGCATTCCCCTCATCGAGGGCGGCAAGATCATCGGCGCTATTGGATGCTCAGGCGGCACCGGTTCGCAGGATGAAATTGTCTGCAAGGCAGGCGCGGGGACTGTCAAGTAAAGCCGCCCGGCCAAGTGTGTTTCCAGCCCAAATTGGAACCTCCGGCTCCCAATGAAGATGCCGTCTCACGGACGGCATATCGGGCGCAGGGCTTTGATGGCTGAGCAAGAACATATCCGGACGCTATTCTCTGCGGCTTTTCGCAAGCATCTGGATGGCGATTTCGTCTCGGCAGAAACACTTTACCGGGAGATCATCCTTGCTGAACCCGGCGATGCTCAGGCAAAGCACTATTTGGGATTTTTGCTGCAACAAACCGGCCGATTACCCGAAGCCCTTGAGCAGCTTACAGGTGCCATTGCACTGGATGATAGTCACGCCGAATGGCATTTTAATCTGGGCATCGTACTTTCCAGACAAGGCCGGGTTAATGCTGCCATTGACGCATTTTCCAGGGCGATCTCCATCGATCCCGGCAAGTATTTTTACTGGACCAATCTGGGTGCTTCGTTTGAATTGAACCAGGCATGGCCTGATGCCGAACAATGCTACAAAGCAGCGACGAACATTGATCCGGATTGCCCGGATGCATTCTATTTGTTATCGGCTTTATATTTAAAGCTGGAGCAATTTCCGGAGGCGCGGCATTTCAATTACTGCGGCATTATCGCTGCGCCACCCGACAGCCAATCGATCATTGTCCGGGGACAAGCCTATTATGAGTTGGGCCGCGTAGATGAAGCCATCGCCCTCTTTGAAAACTGGCTGATGGCGGAACCGGACAATCCGGTGGCAATGCATCTAATTGGCGCCTACCGGGGACAACAAACGCCCGACCAATGTACCAGCCAGTACATCGAATTGACATTTGATACCTTCGCAAACAGCTTTGAAAACATTCTGGGCAGATTAAATTATTGTGGCCCTCGACTGGTGCAGGACTATCTTGCTACGCTCAATCTTCCTGCCTCCAGCCTGAACACGCTGGATCTCGGCTGCGGGACCGGCCTGATCGGAGAGGTTCTAAAGCCCTATGCGCGGGAACTGGTGGGCATCGATCTCAGTCAGGCCATGCTGGATCAAGCCGCCTCAAAACAGTTGTACCATCAGCTTCATAAATCGGATATCGCCGATTATTTACGGGCATCCCGCGACCGGTATGATCTGGTCACCTGTATAGACACATTTATCTATATCGGTCGGCTGGACGAAGTGATCGCGCTGATCTATCAAAAGCTGAAAACCGGCGGCATGTTGATCTTCAGTACCGAAAAACTGGTTGAAGTTCGCCAACTTCCCTATCACTTGAATATCAGCGGCAAATACAGTCATCATCACGACTACCTGACTGCCATACTGAGCAATCAAGGCTTCAAGATTGCCGACATACATGATGTTGCGATCAGGATAGAATCCGGTTGCCCCATCGAAGGTCAGTTCATCTGTGCCAGCCGCACTGAATAACCCAGTTCACCACCGGATGTTGAACCATGCGTTGATGTGGGCATTTGTCAACCGGCAGGCCGCCCCGCCGACTGATTTGTGTTGGCAAGGTACTGCTGGATAAGACGTAGCGATTTGTCTGTTGCACCACGATTGGATTCAACAAATCTGGCACACTGTCCCCGCATTTTTTGCAGCGCATCTGCATCCTGAAGTAAGCGTTGTGTCTCGATAACAAGTCCCGCAACATCCGCAATCTGGATTGCGGCTCCGGCCGAAACGGCAAGCTGGGTCGCTTCAGCGAAATTGTACATATGTGGCCCAACCAGGACCGGCGTATCTACCGCGCAGGACTCAATCAGATTTTGTCCGCCATAGGGCAATAGGCTGCCGCCAATGAAGGCGAGATCGGCCGCCGCGTAATAGGCAAACATCTCCCCCATGCTGTCGCCAAGCACTACCCGAACGTCCGACGCAACTGAACAATTTTGCAGGCTTGCATTCGGCATCTTGTCTGTTTGATCCATTTCACTCCGGCGTTGAAACGCGATGCCGCGTTGTTGGAGCAATTGTGCAACTGCCGCAAAACGCTGCGGATGGCGCGGCACGATCACCAGCAGCAAGTGGGGGATGCGGACATTTTGCAATGCATCGAGCAACAATTCTTCTTCGCCCTCGCGGGTGCTGGCAGCAAGAAGAATCTTGCGTGTCGCGCCAAATTGTTCACGCAGTTGTCTAGCCAAGTGCAGCATTGAGGACGGAGGATCGATATCAAACTTCAGATTGCCCATTATGGAAACGCTTTTTGCGCCGAGGTTGGCTAAACGCAGCGCATCATCGGGAGTCTGCGCTGCGACGGCGGAAAGATTGCCAAGAGCGTTGCGGGTCAGTGTCGCAAAGCGGGCGTAACCCCGCGCTGATCTTTCCGACATGCGCGCATTCAGCAACAACAATGGCGTGTTGGTCATGTGACATGCACGTATCAGGTTAAACCATATCTCTGTTTCCATCAGGATGCCAATTTGCGGGCGGAGACAGCGCAAAAAGTTTTTCACGGCAAACGGGTAATCGTAGGGCAAATAGATGCGCAACACGCTGTTGCCGTATAGTTGTTCGCTGGCTGCGCGACCGGTAGGAGTAGTGTGGGTAAGCAGTATCTGATGATGAGGAAATGTGTCGCGCAGCCGACTTACCAGACTTTGTGTAGCACGTGTTTCGCCCACCGAAACGGCATGTAACCAGATGACAGGTTTATCGCTATGAATCGAATAATGGCCGAAACGTTCCGCGATGTGATGCAGATATTCAGGTTGCTTGCGCGCACGCCATAGCAGGCGCAAAAAAATATAGGGCAACAACAGCCACAGCACGAGGCTATAAATAAATATCATTCGGTATGGTTACATTGCTTAATGATATTGCGAATAGTAGTGGCCTTGTGTGCACTACTCAAGAAAAACATTTGTTGTAATTTCCCGTCCCCACTAGAATGAACACATCTCCCGGTACCTCACACGGCAGCAAGCGCCTGGTAATTGCACAAAGTCTATAATGAAAATTCTTGTTGTAAGGTTGTCTTCATTGGGTGATGTCCTGCACCTGTTTCCAGCCGTCAGTGATTTGCGCCGGCATTTTCCGGATGCGGAAATCCATTGGCTGGTGGAGCCCGCCTTTGCCGAGCTGGCTGGCTGGCATTCGGCGATTGGCAAAGTGATTACGGTGCCGTTACGCGCCCATAAAAAAATCTGGTGGAAAATACCTGGCTTGTTAAGCAAACTGAGGCTACAACTGCGTGCCGAGAATTACGACATCGTGCTGGACGCACAGGGACTGCTTAAGAGCGCCCTGCTGGCACGGCTTGCGGGGCAAGCCGTATTCGGTTTTGCTGCCGGAAGCGCCAGGGAATCACTTGCTGCCAGGTTATATCAAAAGACCGCCAAGATCCCGGAAGGGACTCATGTGGTCGAAAAAAACCGGCAGTTGATGGCAACCATTTTCGGTACGGATATAAGCCATCCTGCCGACTACGGCCTGGATGAGTTTCGCCGGAAGCGATTGCTGGCACAACTTTCGGGCATGCTTAAAAATTTCACCGGTCAGCCTTATGTAGTACTGTTGCATGGCACTACCTGGAACAGCAAATACTGGCCGGAAGCCTCCTGGATCGAGCTGATTCATTTGTTGGCGCAGCAGGGCTGGCATTGTTTATTGCCATGGGGGAATGAGGTTGAACATCAGCGCGCCCACCGCTTGCAGCTTGCAGGAGGTGGACATGCGCAGGTATTACCCAAGATGTCGCTCACCGAGCTGACGGATATTTTGCTGCATGCCCGTGCATTTGTCAGCGTGGAAACCGGAATCGGCCATCTGGCGGCAGTGCTTGATGTGCCCGGAATCATGCTGCATGGACCCACTTCACCTAGCTATAGCGGTATTCTGGGCAAGGCCTGCCGGCACATCACCAGCGGCATTTACTGCTCACCGTGCTTCAAGCGAGATTGTCCGAGGCTGCAAAGCGCGCAGGAAATCCCGCCCTGCCAACAGGAAATCAGGCCACTCCAGGTTTATCGGCAGTGTCTGGCATTGATTCACTGAAACCCTGAAGAGGCTGCGGTATAAGCTGCTAAAATGCGCCACCCTAATTTCGGTAAAAAGCATGACTCATTACCCGCCTGTTATTTCCGCATTCGTCACGATGTTATTGACCTTGATTCTTACGCTGAATAAGAACGGCACGATACAAGATATCCCCAACGAGCGCTCCCTGCATACCGAGCCGATACCGCGAATCGGGGGAGTGGCCATTATGGCGGGCATCTTGTCCGGCTGGATATTGTTATTCCAATATTGGGCATGGTGGATCGTGTTGCCAACATTAGGTTTGTTCCTGTTGTCATTGGTAGATGACGTGCGTAATCTACCTGCCAAAATACGGCTGATCGGTCACTTCGTCGCTGCGATGATTGTACTGTGGGGTGCGGGTGTCGAGTGGTTCTGGTTTCTGCCGGTGTTGTTGTTCATCGTGTGGATGACCAATCTGTATAACTTCATGGATGGTTCGGACGGGCTGGCGGGCGGCATGGCGCTATTCGGCTTCAGCTTCTATGGAATCGCCGGCTTGATGAATGGCAATGAGGCATTTGCGATGATGAATTTTGCCATTGGCGCTGCAGCATTGGGTTTTCTTTATCACAATTTTCACCCTGCAAAAGTATTCATGGGCGACGCGGGTTCTATACCGTTGGGTTTTCTTGCCGCAGCACTCGGGGTATGGGGCTGGCAACAAAACTATTGGCCGTTCTGGTTTCCGATCCTGGTGTTCTCACCATTCGTGACAGATACAACAGTGACGTTGCTAAAGCGCGCGTGGCGCCGGGAAAATCTTGTGCACGCGCACCGCGACCATTATTACCAGCACTTGGTGCAAATGGGCTGGGGACATCGCAATACCGCCGTGGCGGAATATGCACTGATGTTGCTGGCAGGCACTTCCGCATTATGGGGAATCGGCTTGGATACCCAAGGCCAGGGTAACCTGCTGGCGTGGTGGGGTGCGGTCTATCTGGGATTGACGATGTGGGTCGATCGGTATTGGCTAAAGCATGAAGCAACCAAGAAAAATGTTGCCGATGTTTAAAGCCAATATTCGCACCACGCTGGCGGTACTGCATGATGCGATTGCCGCTGTGCTGGCATGGAGTTTGGCCTATCTGCTGCGTTTCAATTTTGAATTGCCACCCAACTTCGCCGCGGAACTGCAGCAAACCCTGTATTGGGTTGTGCCTTTGCAGTTGATTATTTTCTGGCGTTTTAATTTATATCGCGGACTTTGGCGGTATGCCAGCACCGCCGACTTGCGTCGCATTGTTCTGGCCGTCATGCTTTCAGCCGCAACCATACCGCTGATGTTCTGGATGTTGCGTCTGGATCTGGTGATTCCACGTTCGGTCCTGATCATCAATCCGCTATTGTTGATTTTGATGATGGGCGGCAGCCGTTTTGTTTACCGGCTATGGAAGGAACAGGGGCTATACGGCAGCTTCAAGCTGCGCGGCGAACCGGTGCTGGTGTTGGGTGCCGGCGATGCCGCGGCAAGCCTTGCCAAGGACCTGGTCGCAAGCAGCGATTGGCGGCTGGTGGGTTTTCTCGACGATGATATCAATATACATGGACGTATGCTGAATGGCATACGTGTGCTGGGCAAGCTGGATAGTTTGCCGGTATGGGCTGAACGTCTGGGTGTATCGCAGGTAATCATTGCCATGCCGTCCAGCTCGCACCAGCAGCGCAAACGGGCGATACAGTTGTGCAATCTCGCCCAATTGAAAGCGCTTACCGTTCCCTCATTTGACGACTTGATGAGCGGGAAGGTCGCCGTGTCGCAACTGCGTGCAATAGAACTGGACGATTTGTTGGGTCGCGACCCGGTCGTGCTGGATGATGTCGGGTTGCATGCTTTACTGGCTGGCAAAGTGGTCATGGTGACGGGTGCCGGCGGCTCGATAGGCTCTGAGATGTGTCGCCAGATCGCTCGCTTTTCACCCGCAAAATTGGTGTTGTTCGAGTCCGGTGAGTTTGCAATGTATAGCATCGAACAGGAATTGAAACAGACTTTCCCTGCATTGAATATTGTTTGCCTGATCGGCGATGTACGTGATGCAGCGCGAGTCGACGAGGTCATGCAATACCACCAACCCAGCGTGTTGTTTCATGCCGCCGCTTACAAACATGTACCGCTGATGGAACAACATAATGCTTGGCAGGCGATACGCAACAACGTGCTGGGAACCTGGACAGTGGCACGGGCAGCCCAGCAACATGGGGTCGACAAATTCGTGATGATCTCTACTGATAAAGCGATCAATCCAACCAATGTGATGGGCGCAAGCAAGCGCCTGGCCGAAATGGTTTGTCAGGCGTTACAGCCTTCCGGTTCGATGAGTTTCGTGATGGTGCGTTTCGGTAATGTGTTGGGCAGTACCGGCAGTGTGATCCCCACATTTCGTGCGCAAATTGCGCGGGGTGGGCCAATTACCGTGACACATCCTGAAATTACGCGCTACTTCATGTCCATTCCGGAGGCGGCGCAACTGGTGTTGCAGGCGGGCCTGATGGGACAAGGTGGCGAGATATTTGTTCTGGAAATGGGCGAGCCCGTAAAGATAGTCGATCTGGCGAAGGACCTGATACGCCTGTCCGGTTTTACCGAAGATGAGATCAAGATCGAATTTACCGGCTTGCGTCCCGGTGAAAAGCTTTACGAAGAATTGCTGGCGGACAACGAGCATACCTTGCCCACACCCCATCCAAAATTGCGCATCGCACGGGCACGGCAGGCCGATGCGGCATGGTTGGCACAACTCCTGGATTGGGTGTCTGCAACCGTAATGGGTGATGATGCGGTACGTGCGGCGCTCACCCGCTGGGTGCCTGAATACCAGCCCGATGCTCAGGTTTCATCGCTGCAACGGAGCAATCCGGCTTGAAGATTGCGATTACCATTTTGCTTGAGTAACCTATGGTCTAAAAAAGGCATGGCAAAACTTTCCGTCATCATCATCACCAAAGACGAAGCCGACAATATCCGTGCTTGCCTGGAATCGGTGAAATGGGCCGACGAGATGATCGTGGTCGATTCCGGCAGCAACGACGAGACCGTAGAAATTTGCCGGGAGTTGGGAGCACAGGTGCATGTGCATGATTGGCCGGGCTTCGGTATACAAAAAAACCGCGCTTTGTCCTATGCGACTCACGAATGGGTGCTTGCTATAGATGCCGATGAGCGGGTCACTTCAGACCTTCAAGCACAACTCATCAAGGTGATGGAAAGCAACAGTAAAGATGGATTCTATCTGCCACGGCTTTCACAATTTTGCGGAAAATTCATCCGGCACTCCGGGTGGTATCCGGATTACGTGTTGCGTTTATTCAAAAAATCCAAGGGCCGGTTTTCCGACGACATGGTGCATGAACGGGTGATACTGCAAGGTATTACCGGACGACTATCCAGTCCGTTATTGCATTACAGCTATTTGAACAACGCCGATGTACAGCGTAAAACCGAACAATACGCCAAGGCCGGGGCAATGCAGATGTTCAAGAATGGCAAGGTTGCTACATTCGCTGATGCGCCGCTGCGTGCGGCGTGGGCTTTCACCAGAACTTTTTTTGTTCGTCTGGGTTTTCTGGATGGGATGGCGGGTTTTAACATTGCACTGATGAATGCCAGAACGACCTATCTTAAATATCATCAATTGAAGGCTCTGTGCTCAGCTCAATCTGCGCTTTAACGAGCTACGCAATAATTGCCAACGGAAGTTCAGTGTGTCTTCGGGCTCGGGAAGCGTTATGCCTTCTGCCGATTTTCCACGGCGCAAATAATAGTGATCGAACACCGATTGCCTGATTCCCCATTTGTGCAGGAACTGTTTCCCGCCGTTATTTTTTTTGATCCTGCCTGTCGATTTTGCCTGGAAGTGATAAACCAGCGAATCGCCCACGCCCAAAAAGATACGGCATCCGGCATGCCAAAGCTTCATCGAAAAATCGTTATCGCTGCTCATCCCCGGCGAGAATTCACTGCTGTACCCGCCGACCTTGAACCACCATTTTGCATGCACCAAGGTGGGCGGCCAGGTTGCGCCGTACCAGTCCGGTTTGCGATGGCCAGGCAGGTTTGTCAATAATTCCTGCTCGGCAAATTGATCCGGGTTACGCCCATAATCTTTTACCAGCACACAGGGGTTGTTTGTTTGCACCGGCTCTATCATCGTACCGGACAACATAAAAAGATCCGTATCAAGATGTTTCATTTTGTTGATCAGTGCGGTATCCCATCCGGGACAGCAATACATGTCATCGTTCAGATAAAGTATGTAATCCAGCTTCGCATGCATGGCCGCTTCATTCACCGCCAGACAAATACCGATATTCTGTGGCGATGCGGAATACGTAATGCCCTGCGAGAGCACCCAGTCAAGCGTGCCATCGCTGCCATCATTGACGTGTATGATGATTTGATGGTCATGGCTGGAATTTTCCCGGATGCTGCGAATGCAAAGTTTAAGCAAGTCGAGATTATTCCAGGTGGGAATGATTATTGAAAACATGCTGTGATAATCCTTTAGTAACCGCGTTTATTCAATTTCAAAACGGTGAGATGGTTTGTGAGGAACAACTGGCGGGAACGCAATCCCGCAATTAAAGTGTCCCATGGTAACATTCCCCATGGCCCGCTCATCGAGTCCGCCTTAAATTTTCCCGTGTACGAAAGCAATTTTAGCATTCCAAGAAAATGAAACTCGCGAATTTTCTGATAAGGCCGGAACGAGCTTGAAAGCTCCTCGCCGCATACTGTTGGTTGTCACCTTGCGCATAGGTGACGTGCTGCTGTCCACGCCCGTAATACGTTCGATGCGGATGGCATGGCCCCAATCGCAAATCGACGTACTGGTATTCGAGCATACCGAAGGCATACTGCTTCGCAACCCTGACATTGATCGAATATTAACTGTCCCTGCGCGGCCGGGATTTTGGGAACACCTACGTCTGATTCTCAGATTGTTTCGCCGTTATGATCTCGCGCTCACAACCCTGCTTGGTGACCGGCCAACCCTATACGCGTGGATTGCCGGAAAAACGAGGATCGGGATGCAGGATGGCAGCAACAAGGAACGCTGGAAGCAACACTTTCTGTCGCGCTGGGCGACATTTGATCATGTGAAAACGCATACCGTGTTGACGAATCTCGGGTTGATCGACTTACTTGGCATCAGACGCAGTCATGAGGTCGTGGTTGCATGGAATCCATCAGATGAGAGCTCTGTTGCCGGATTGCTGCCGTTTGATATTGCCATTGAGCCTTTTGCAGTATTGCATCTATCACCGAAATTTTCTTACAAAATGTGGCATCTAAATGGCTGGGTCGAGCTGGCCCAGTGGCTTGAAAAAAATGGCATCCGTTCCGTACTTACCGGGAGCAGCGCTCCGGAGGAGTTGGAATACGTCGGGCAAATATTCCGTTCCATGCCAGCCAGTACAGTGAACATGGCCGGCAAGCTCAGCCTTGCCGAAAGTGCTTTTCTGATCAGCCGTGCCAAACATTATGTTGGGCCGGACACGGCGCTTACCCACATGGCGGCGGCGCTTGGCACACCGACTGTTGCACTGTTTGGACCATCCAATCCGGTGAAATGGGGACCGTGGCCAAAAGGCTACATGGAAGATCGCAATCCATACAGGATGAAGGGCACACAGCACGTCAACAACGTCGTGTTATTGCAAGGTGAAGGGAATTGCGTACCGTGTATGGAGGAGGGCTGCGAGCGGCATAACAATAGCTTGAGTGACTGTTTGCAGAATCTTCCAGCGGCAAAAGTGATTGATGCACTACGAGAACTGATTAGTTCATTGCATTAATAATTTTGCTTTTACACGCTGAAGCTTTTTAAATGTAAAATTAATAATAATTTCACCTTATAAAAAAATTCATAAATTGTTAAATCTACAAACAGTTGTAATCTCCCTGCTAAGATCACCTCAGCGCCGTGAAAAAGCACGGTCTGAACTTGCCAAAACAAACCTGAATTGGTCATTTCTTGATGCAATTGACGGCTCTCAGTTGCAATCTGCCCCCCCCGAATATCAGTCACGCAAGGTAAAACGTTTGTTGGGTTTTGACTTGACGCCAAATGAAATTGGATGCTTTTTGTCTCACAAGAAGGCATGGCAGATGTGTGTGGCAAATAATCGACCCATGCTGATTTTTGAGGATGATTTCATACTCCCACCCCATTTTGAAGATACCTTGCAACTGCTTTTGACTGAATTTCACGATTGGGAATTGATCAGGCTGCAGGCATTAGCAAAGACCTCGCACGATATTGTCAAAACGTTGAGGGATATCGCAATTGTCAAGAATCACGAGGATCCGCTTGGCGCAACGGCATATATGGTAAAACCTGAAGCTGCGCAAATTCTGATTAAGCACGCAAAGGATATCTATGAACCCTTGGATCATTTCTTGGAACATGAAGAAAAACACGGGGTTGAAATGTTAGCCGTCAAACCTTATCCGGTCGACATTTCAAAAGCCCAATCAACCATATCTGACCGTCCCCATGATCGCAGACCTATTAAAGGAATAAGAAAAATAATAAGGTCGTTAAATCGTATGTTGGATAGAGTTTTTACCAAAGATCCGTGGTTCCCAAAATAGCTCTCTGATCCCAAGGTATGCGATATTCAAAAATTGCGTTTTATGCCGGATCCATGACTCTGCGCGGGACACACATTGCGCTATTTGATTACGCTTTTTACAATCAAGAGTTACTAGGGAATCAGTCTATAATTTTCTATGACATTCAATCCAAATATAATGAGCAATCGGTTGTTGATAAATTCAGAAAATACTTTGAGCTCATCCCTTATCAAAATTTCAGTGATTTAAACAAAGTTACCGAGCAAAATGCAATAGATGCAATTTACATCATCAAATCCGGCGAGCGAGACCATCAAATAATAGAAAGCGTGCCAAACCTGATTCACGCAGTTTTTCCCCAAAAAGCAAGCGAACAGCACGGCAAGGTATACGCATTTGTTTCTGAATGGCTCAGCAGGGAATGCTCCAACAATAAGATCCCTTATGTTCCCCACATGATTTCGATGCCTGATTTGTATGACGACCTCAGAGAGCAGCTAAACATTCCGCATCATGCGACAGTTTTTGGCTGTTATGGCGGCAGCGACAGCTTTAATCTTAAATTTGTACAACAATCCATCCTAGCGGTGATATCGAAGAAAACTGATATCTATTTTTTATTCATGAATATTGCGCCATTTGCCCAGCATGAAAGAATCATTTTCTTGCCGGGTAATTCAGACATGAATTACAAAACAAAATTCATCAATACTTGTGATGCGATGATCCATGCACGGGGTATCGGTGAATCATTTGGTTTGGCCTGCGGAGAATTTTCCATTCGGAATAAACCTGTCATTACCTATGCCTTATCTCCACAGCGCAGCCACCTTGATATTTTGGGTCATAAAGCTATCGGATATAGAGGCCCGAAGGAAATTGAGAGAATATTTTTGGAGTTTGATAAGGGGTGGGCAGCCAATCAGGATTGGGACTGTTATTCAGAAAATTTCTCACCGGTACCGGTAATGAAAAAATTTGATAATGTTTTTCTTTCAAATGGTATCGGAATCACTAATATAAACAGGATTACGCTAAGCGACCAGTGTGTTATCCAATATTATCGGGCAAAGAAGAAACTGCGCAGCCTGTCTAGAAAGCTCTATCTATAAAATCCCAGCAAATCTGGCCAAGAATATAAGTTACTAACTCAGCGCCTGACTTACAATCTCTTTCAAAAAATCTTTCATGGGTTCGATCGACGGGGCATCCAATAATAAAGGTTCATCTGCGAAAGTTGCCAATTGGGCGGGGGAATTAATAATATCTTTTAGCGGCTCAAAGTCCTGCCACGACATGGGCTCCAAATTTACGAAGGCATTGGGGTTGAAGTCTGCACAAACATTGGTGTCAGCCCAAGCCAACGGCAAACAACCTGCAACAAATGCTTCCGGAATCTTTTCAGTATAGTAGCCCGGATATAACCCATTTTCCGGACAAAGATTAAAGGCAAAGTCCTTCAAGATATCAAGCTTGTTGAAACCACTTTGATGATGATCAAGAATGTCCTTATCAAAATATGGGCCGAACCCTTTTAATGGAACAAAGCGCTCACTGGCTCGAACTAGTGTCGCTCTTGGCTCACGCAAATGGGAACTGAAAATAGCAATTTTACGGGGCCGCTTTAAGAAATCTTTCCCCAAAGGCCGCATCATTCTGAAGATATTTAGCAACTGACCAAAACGCGGATTTTGATTGCCGAACAAACCTTCATGAGACCAATCTACCATTTCCATCCAGTAAGGAAACCGGAAATGAGTGCTATCGTGAACTGCTAAATCAAAGGATATCGAGTAGTCAGCCTCCACGGCGTCATGCCGGATGTTCTCAGCGGTATGAAAGATACTTAAAGGAAGATTTGATCTGGTGCCTAAACTATCCTTCAAGGCAAGTTCAATATTTGACGCAAAAGGCCTTACCAGCCTAGGTAACCAGCGATATCGCTTTTTATTTTGCCTAAAGAATGGCCCACGAATTTGTAAATCACATAGCGCAGGCTTGACCCACTGTATGTGATATCCCAAGGCACGAATAATGATGGGTAACAATCCGTGTTGATAATCGTGGGGTGTACCAACAAGCGAGATTTTTATGGTTTTCATCTAGGGGTTGTACCTATTTGGGTAAATTCTGCTCTGCATGACGATAGTCTAAAGTAAAATCAGCAACCCTAAAACTGAAGGCGCCATTATGACTTACAAAATTCCACCGGCTCTCAATGAATTCGAGTGCAATATCTACTCACAAATTGGAGGGGGGCGATCAAGGAGCTCTTCATGCAGTTAGGCTTCAAATTGACTTATAGAAATGGTGCGTCGACTTCGGCGCTTGATGGTATGTATTTAAGCAATAGAGTAATGCCTTAATATCAACCAACCACGGAACACAAAATCCATAAAAAGCAATTTTCAAAGCATACTCAATCTCTAGGAAAGAGGTAGCACTGATATCCGGAGGTTTACATCTCAGCGTGTTAATTTTGGATATAATGAGATGCTGATAAGACAGAAATGTACTTAATTGCCATAGGATGATTAACTAAAAAATGAAATTTACAATTGCATATTCAATTTTTAATAAAGCACATATGATTGACGAAATCATCAATGGCTTGGTCA
>CAIOKY010000057.1 GCA_903858965.1 uncultured Nitrosomonadales bacterium
TCGCGAATGTGGTAAGGCGTGATCTCGTCCTTGAATTCACCGCTGTTGATCGCCGCGATGGCGCGCTGATGGCTTTGCAACGCGAATGCATCCTGCGCCTCACGCGACACCTTCCATTTTTCCGCCACCTTCTCCGCCGTCAGCCCCATGCCGTAAGCGATACCGTAATGCTCGTCCTCGAACACCGCGGGATTGAACGCGATCTTGTTGCCCATCATCGGCACCATGCTCATGCTCTCCATGCCCGCCGCGATCATCACGTCGGCCTCGCCGAGGCGGATGCGGTCCGCCGCCAGCGCCACCGCCTGCAAGCCGGAAGAACAGAAACGGTTGATGGTCAGGCCCGGCACCGTGTTCGGCAACCCGGCCAGCAACACCGCGATGCGCGCCACGTTCACTCCCTGCTCTGCCTCCGGCATCGCACAGCCGACGATCACATCGGCGATAGCGGCGGGATCGAGCGAAGGCGCCTGCGCCAACACGCTCTTCAGCGTATGCACCAGCAGATCATCGGAACGCGTATTGCGGAACATCCCGCGCGGCGCCTTGCCGACCGGTGTGCGCGTTGCGGCGACGATGTAGGCTTCCTGGACTTGTTTACTCATATACACCTCCGGTGAATGGGTTTGCTCATGACATGACTCCTCTTGATCTCATAGAACCGGCAACCTAACGTTTTGCCGCCACGCGATAAACCGCATTGCGCTCCCTCTTGCCGACTGCAACCACGATCACCAACAACACGGCATCCCGCACTTCATACACCAAGCGGTACCCTACGCTGCGCAACTTGATCTTGTAACGATCCTTGTGCCCCACCAGCTTGGCCGCAGCAACGCGCGGATTTTGCAAACGTTCTGCCAATTTTCTCTTGAACTGCTCGCTCACCGTCGCATCCAGCTTGCGCCACTCCGCCAGCGCATCGGGATGGAAAGCCAGCTTATAGCTCATCCAACTTTACCTGCACCAGCTTCTTACCGTCTTTCAAACGCGCATCGGCGATGACATTCAACTCCATATCTTCCAGCTTATCTATCAGCGCTTCATAAGCCTTCGCCGGAACGCAATAGAAAGTCGGCTCGTTGCGGTTCAGAATCGCCACAGGGAAACCCTCACCAGCCGCGACCGTCGCCATCGGATTTTTTTTCAACTCGGAAACACTGGCTGTTGTTTCCGCCAAAATTACATTTGCCATTTGATTAAACCTCCATTTATAGAGCACCTACAATAGCACTCTAAACAGGTCTCTGCAATGGTCTCTAATTACTGGTGAAAAATAGAGAATATTGCAGTCGGCACTTTTAGTTCTAAAGCAGACTCTTGCCATCAAACACCGTCGTCTCCAGCGCAAAGGTGTCCACGCCCTCCACGCAACCAAGGTTCACGATATATTGCCCCGGCCTTCTGGTCGTTTCGCTGAAAGTGTGAATGCCACAGTTCCTGCAGAAATAATGCTTCGCCTGTTCCTTGCCGAACTGGTAAAAATTCAGCGCGCTATCCTTCGCATCGATTTGGAATTTCGCCCCCGGCACGAGATGCATCATCGTTCCCCTTTTGGAACAGAACGAGCAGTTGCAGCGCACCCCTTTGGTGATAGGATCGGCTTCAAATGTGAAGTGGATCGCACCGCAGTGGCAGCTTCCTCTATAGGGTGGCATAGTCATTTTTCTTGCCCATTAACTAAAATGGAGTTTCGATATCAATATCTTCAAAGGAATTTTTCTTGGGAGTTTTCTTGGGTTTTTCTAAAACAAACTTACCTTTATTTTCTAGCACCCAATTCCATCCGGTCTCGGTAAGAGAAAAGCCCGTATAGAAATTTCCATTGTCGTCCTCTAGTGGCTCTTGCGTTACGAAATTTTTCTGAACAAGGCGCTTCAATGCTAGTGTCGCGGCCACTGCAGTAAAGCCACTAGATTCCATGTCACGCTTTATCTGCCAAGTGGAGGCATGACCTTCTAGGTGTTCAAGGTTTTGTGTAATCGCGGCAAGTGCTACAACTTCATGCTGACCCAATCCTTCAAATGTAGTTAAACGTGATATTTCGGATGCGTTTGTTAGTGCCTCTGCTTTTTCGAGGTATGCCTTGATTTTTTCTGTGATCTTTTTCTGCAGCTCGACGAAGTCGCTGGGTGACTCCGTCGTGTATGTGATTATTGTTCTGTGTTGTATGTCAAAAGGGAACTTAGATTTTCTCTGAGCGGAACAAATAAGAACTACTTCCTTTCTACATGCAATCGCATATCCAAGCTCGAACCAAACATTTGGGTTATCTTCGGTAATTTCGGCAAGACAAATTCGTGAATCTCTAATCCCGGCCTCAATATCTTGGATTGGAATGCTTACCTTCGGATCTTGATCCACACGATATGGGTCTAACCCTGCACCCCTAATCGCTGGTGCAAATACATCTTCATAACGCCTATCGAAAGGTCCATCATCAAATGGTTGCATGACAAAGCAAGTTGGCATATCTATCTCCGGATGGCGTGACGTGATTAAGGCAATGCAAGTACCTATACCACACAACTTAATCTAATTTCGCAGCGGCTTGCCATTTTTAAGCATGTACTCCACCCTTGCTCGGGTCTTTTCAGTCGCCAGCAATTCCATGAAATTCTTGCGTTCCAAATCGAGCAGCCATTGTTCGTCCACCATGCTGCCCACCTCGACGTCGCCGCCGCACATCGTCTCGGCGATGCGGCAGCCGATGTCGTAATCGTGTTCGGAGATGAAGCCGCCTTCGAGCATGTTGACCATCGCGGCTTTGAGCGTGGCGATGCCGGTGCGTCCCGCCACAGGAATCTGGCGCGGCTGCAACGGCGGACGATAGGCGGTGGCGGTGAGCGCGCGGGCTTCTTCCTTGGCGACGTGCAGCAGCTCATACTGGTTGAGCACGATGCGATCCGACGACCTGAGATAGCCCATGTCGCGCGCGAGCTCGGCGCTCTTGGCGACTTCGCCCATCGCGATCTGCTGGAAGTAGCGCTTCAGGTGCGGGAAGATGTCGCCGCCTCTCGCTTCGTTCGCCGAGCGCAGCGCCATCTCTTTGCAGCCGCCGCCCGCAGGCAATACACCGACGCCGACTTCGACCAAGCCGATGTATGTTTCCAGCGACGCAACGATGCGCGTGCAGTGGATCGAAAATTCACAGCCGCCGCCAAGCGCGAGCCCGTACACCGCCGCGATCGTGGGCACCTGTGCGTAGCGCAGGCGCTGCGACACTTGCTGGAATTTGGCGACCACATCTTCGACGCGCGGCACGTTGCCCGCTGCGGCGTTGACGATCTCGCCCAGTCCGCCACCACCCGCGATGGTGTATTTCACGCGGTTCGCCGCGCCCTTGAGTTTGTCGAACATCCCTGCGGGTGGTGCATCGGCGGCTTCCTGCACGCCCTGCATCAGTTGCAGCAGGTGCGCGCCTGCGGAGAACGGCGCTTCGGTCTGCCAGATGATCAGCGCGGTGAAATGTGCCTCGGCCTCGGAGACCGCGCGCAATATGCCGTCCAGCACTTCGTTGCTGATCGCGTGCATCTTGGATTTGAAGCTCAAGATCGCGATGTCGTCGCCGGTGTGCCACATGCGAATGTCGTCGGTCTCGAACACGGTCTCACCGTATTTCGCCGCTTCGCCGAGCAAACGGTCGGGGAATAGCTGGCGTTTGTAAACGGGCAACGTGGAGCGCCGCTGGTATTTGTTGCTCGCAGGCGCATACGAGCCCTGCGCGGTATGCACGCCGGTGCGCGCGGGATCGCTTGCCCACGCGGGCAACGGCGCATCTGACATCGCCTTGCCTGCCGCGATGTCGGCGGCGATCCAGCCCGCCACTTGCTGCCAGCCCGCGGCCTGCCAGATCTCGAACGGGCCGGTGTCCCAGCCGAAACCCCAGCGCACCGCGAGGTCGAGGTCGCGCGCGTTGTCGGCGATGCTCTCGAGTTGCAGCGCGCAATAATGGAACACGTCGCGGAATGTCGCCCACAAAAATTTTGCCTGCGGGTGTTGGTTGTTGCGCAGCCCGGCGAGCTTCTTCGCCCAGTCGCGTTCGCGCAAAATGTCTTTCACGGCGGGATCGACTTCGCCCTCAGAGATCCGATATTCCTCGGTGTGCAAATCAAGTACGCGTATCTCCTTGCCGATCTTCTGGTAAATGCCGCGCTTGGTCTTCTGCCCGAGCGCGCCCTGATCGACCAGACGGCTGAACCAGCCCGGCAATTCGAAATGTTTGTGCCACGGATCGTCGGTGAGATTTTCGCGCATCGTGTTGACCACGTGTGCGAACACGTCAAGGCCGACCACGTCCAGCGTGCGGAACGTCGCGCTCTTGGGGCGGCCGAGATAGCGGCCGGTGATTGCATCCACGGTATCGAAACCGAGGTTGAATGCCTGCGCGTGATACTTGGTGGCGAGCATCGAGAACACGCCGATGCGGTTGGCGACGAAGTTGGGCGTGTCCTTGGCGCGCACCACACCCTTGCCCAATGTGGAGACGAGGAACGCTTCCAGTTGATCGAGCAGCAACGCATCCGTGCCGGTGCACGGGATCAGCTCGACCAGATGCATGTAGCGCGGCGGATTGAAAAAGTGGATGCCGCAGAAACGGTGGCGCAGATTTTCCGGGAAAGCTTGCGCAAGCTTGTTGATCGACAGGCCGGAGGTGTTGGTCGCGAAGATGGTCTGCGCGCCGAGGTAAGGCGCGACCTTTTTGTACAGGTCGGATTTCCAGTCGATGCGCTCGGCGATCGCCTCGATCACCAGGTCGCACTCCCGCAATTTTTCCAGATGCTGTTCGTAATTGGCCGGATGGATATAGCCGAGTTTGGCTGGGCTAGCGGCGGGCGCGGGCTCGAGCTTCTTCAGCCCGTCGAGCGCCTTGTTCACGTTGCCGTTCTTGTCGCCTTCTTTCGCGGGTAACTCGAACAGCAGCGTTTCGACATTGGCGTTGACCAGGTGCGCCGCGATCTGCGCGCCCATCACGCCGGCTCCGAGAACCGCAACTTTGCGGATTACAAAATTTTCACTCATTGCGTTCCTCCAGATTCAAAAAAGGGGAAGGCAGTTGCCCTCCCCTTTGCTCGTCTACGTCATTTAGAAACTGTACGTGTATTGCGCGCTCAGAATATCGACCGCGTTCTTGTAGGTTCCGACCAGGGCAGGCGAAGGGTTGGATTCATTGATGCTGGAATCACCCACGAACAGGTGCGCATAACCGAAATCGACCGCGCTGGCTGTCGACGGTTTGTACTGCCCGCCCAACGCCAGCCAGGTGCGATTGTTGTCGGGGATACGTGCGGTGCGGTTCGCATCCGGAACCGGGGACTGGTCGTAGGCCAGGCCGACGCGCGACAACCATTGCGAACTGTAGTGATGCGTGGCGCCGACCGAAACGCGCACGGTGTCTTTCCAGTTCTCGGGTGTGTTCGAAACCATCGCGCCCGAATTAGTATCGATCACCTGCAGTTGCTTGAACGAGCTCCAACCTGTCCAGGACACATCCGCCATCACATCCCACGTATCGTTCAGTTGATGGAATCCGCTGATTGACAACAAATCCGGCAGCTTCACCGCCAGCGACACCGGAGTGGAAGGAAGCGAAGAAGTCAGGTCGCCCTTCAAGGTGTAGCTGATCTTGGAACGATAGGCGATGCCGACACGCGCAGTCGCATTCAGGTTGTACAGCGCACCGAGGTTGTAACCCCAGGCGTTGTCGGTGCCTTTCACTTCGACCGTGCCGAGCACATCATCGTAGCTGGTCAAGTCTCCGCTGACATGCTGGTAGTTGAGTCCACCCCCGATACTCAGTGCATCGTTCACCTGATAGGCAAGGGAAGGATTGACGTTGACGGTATCGAGCTTGGATTTGATCGCCTGATAACGGCCGACCCAACCTGAGTTGTATTCAGTCTGCAAACCAAACGGCGTATTCACGCCCACGCCAAATTTCAAGTTGGGTTGCAGGTCCATCGTGAAATAGGCATTGGGTATGAATACCGAACCGCCTGCGTCACCGCCCATATCCGTGCCGGAAGCGCCAGTCCCGGAAAATTTCGCCGATGGTGTTATATCATGCACCATGACGGCGACCTGCTTGCCGTTCAAACGCGACATGCCGGCCGGGTTGAAAAATATCGTTGAGGCATCCTCCGCAATCGCCGAGCCGCCCGCATAGGCATTGCCCAGACCGCTGGAGCTTTGCTCGATCAAGGCAAATCCCGATGCCGCAGCACTTCCGGATATCGCCAACAGCGCACCTGCCACCAACCAACTGACCATCGTTTTCTTGAACATCATGATTATTTCTCCTCAGTAAGATAGGAATATTGGATCAGGTTAGTACCAGCCTTTATTGGTCATTGCCTGCAGCACATACAGCGCAAACAGTGCATGACCGTAAGGGGTGGGATGAACGGCGTCAGCAAAAAGATAATACGGATCTGTGTAACTTAACGTCGTCGAATTGCAAAATAGTGAGGAGTTGTTTGGTAACGCTCCGATATTACAGGCCGGAATCGTCACATTGCTCAGATTGTATTTGCCCGGATTAAGGACTTCATCGTGACTTGCGGTATAGGCATCCACGTTCAGCACATTAGCGCTATCCGGCAATTTCGTTTTTAACTCGTTATTAAAATCTGTCACCAATATAGTAAACAAACCAGCTGCAGAGGGATTGAACAAAGCAACAGACGGCGTGCTGGCAATATCGGGAATATTGATTACTACGACGTACTTCGCGCCCTTATTCAAAATTTTTGTATTAACCGCCGCAGCCAAATCATCCGCTGCTTGCAACATCGCCCCCCCTGGCCGCAACTTCAGTCGGGCCGTCCACAACAGTCGATGCTTGAACGAACACATCATTCGCACCTGCCATCACATAAACGATTTCGTTGCCGGAAAATACATTGTTTACGGCAGATGAAATATAATTATCCATCTGCGTTACAACAGGCACAGTCATTGGACCACCGGGGCCAGTTTGCCCATACCCCGCACCGGATACTTGAGAACCGCCCTCCCCATATCCAAAACATCCGGCATGAGAAGTTGGTGTGACGCCAAAACCGCCAGTTAATGCGGCACACGGCATACCCAAACCCAATTTGATCGAAGTCATTTCTGTCCAGTTGGTTGGTGTCGTAGCTTGTACACTGGAAGCCGCATTGATGGTGAATTGACCTTCTCCTGACGCAGATGCAATCGTTGCTACTCGATACGATCCGACATCGCTCAAGCTGTCGCCGAACGATACTTGCGCAGTGAACTTGGGTTTGTCAGGCACATCGCTGCCACCACCGCAACTAGCCAATATCATGGCAATCAGCACTGCCGCACTTAATTTGAATTGACGCATTTGAATTCTCCCTCGATTATGTTGATTAAAATCCGAAAGCAAACTGCAAGTCAGCTATCACGCATACTTCCCATCAGTTGCATCTCTATATTTAGCGGCATCCCCGGATTTAACGGCCTGTCCAAATCCGGTTCTGCAGCGTGCGGATGCTCAATCAATAATGACTAAAACCAGGACGAATGATGCGCCTATTCTTCCTGCGGAACAACCCTGGGTTTGCGGTCTTCTCCGACGGCCACATAGGTCAGTGTCGCCTCGGTCACCTTGACGCAAACCGGTTTGGCCGGATCGCGCTGCGCATAGACCTCGACATCGACGGTGATCGACGTCCTCCCCACCCGCACGATCCGGGTATAGAAGCTCACCACGTCGCCGACGAAGATGGGCTGCTTGAACACGAAGGAATTCACCGCCACGGTTGCGACACGGCCCTTGGCGCGATGCAGCGCCGGGATGCTGCCCGCGATGTCGACCTGCCCCATCAGCCAGCCGCCGAAGATGTCGCCGGTGTAATTGGCGTCCGAGGGCATCGCCGCCACACGGATGGTCGGCTCGCGTTGCGGCAGGGTGGTGTACTGATGGTCAACCAAGATTAATGTCCTTCATAAAGTTGTTTGATCTCTCCGATGAATCGTTTGACTACCTGGGGGCGCTTGAGCTTCAGCGTGGGCGTGAGCAGGCCGTTTTCGACACTCCACGGTTCCTGCGTCAGCAACACGCGATGTACGTTGGCATAGCCTGGGAAGCCGCGCATGTTGGACGCGATACGCTTCAATACCTCGGCCTGCAGGCGGCTGTCTGTCAGTGCTTCCGGCATGTCGGGACGCACGCCGATCTCTTCGGCAAACTTGGTCCAGCCCTCCGGATTCAGCACGATCAATGCGATCAGATAAGGATGCGCCTCGCCGAATATCATCACCTGGTCGAACAGGGAGTCGCGCAGGATCGCGTGTTCCATATCGGCCGGCGGGATCTTTTCGCCATTCGACATGACGATGATCTCCTTGATGCGCCCGGTGATGTAGATGTGCCCGGTGGCGCTGATGCCCACCGTGTCGCCGGTATTCAGCCAGCCATCGGCATCGATCATCGCCTTGGTCGCTTCGGGATTGTGCCAGTACCCCAGCATCACGTTCGGCCCTTTCACCAACAGTGCGTTATGCTCGCCGATGCGTACCTGCACATCGCGTATCGGTTGGCCGACACTGTCCGGAAAATTATTGTCCAGATGATTGCCGGAAATCACCGGGCTGGTTTCTGTCAGGCCATAGCCCTGTACAACCGGCAAGCCCAGGCCGATGAACACCCGCGAAATTTCCGGCGCAAGCGCCGCGCCGCCGCTGATCGCCACACGCAGGCGACCGCCCAGTTTATCCAGAACTTTTTGCGCGACCAGTTTTTGCAATATCGGCCAGAACAGGAAAGAGACTTTCCAGGAACCCCGCCCCTGCTCGCGCAGAAAGCGCGCCCAGCCGGTTTCCACCGCGAGATTGAACAGCTTGCGCTTGAGCGGTGTGCCTTCGTCCAGCTTGGTTTTGATCGCACCATAGACGCGCTCGTAGATGCGCGGAACGGAAATCAGCATGGTCGGGCGTATGATCTGCAGGTCTTCCGACAGCTGCGGAATGGAACGCGCGAAAGCCACGGTAGCGCCTGTCATCACAGTCAGGTAATAGCCCAGCGTACGCTCGAACGTGTGCGACAGCGGCAGGAATGACAGGAACAGATCGTCGCTGCTCACGGTGAAAGTATCCAGGCATGCATTGGCATTGGTGAGCATATTGGCGTGGCTCAGCATCACTCCCTTGGGCTTCCCCGTGGTACCGGATGTATAGATGATGCTGGCCAGCTCGTTCATCTGGCAGGGCGGTGCGGGTTGCAATTGCGACACGTTACTGGCGGAGCCAGCCGATTGCGGGAGCAGTTGACTGGCAGCCCCTCCCGCACCAGTATGCTCCGCATCACCGTGTCGGGGCTGCTGCAACTGGGCGGCGGATGGCAAAAACTCATCCATGGATTTCAGGCGCGGTTCAACTTTGTCGGTCAACCTGTCGAGGCTGACGAAACTCACCACCCCGCCGAGCTGATCGCGCACGGTGCACAGTGCCTGCCATTGTTCGGCGGTTTCGAACAACATTACTTTCACGTCGGCATCGTTGATGATGTAGGCGATGTTGTCCGGCCTGTCCACGGTATACAGCGGCACGACCACCAGACCCAGCGACATCGCCGCCTGATCGAACATCACCCACTGCGGACAGTTGCGCAGCATGATCCCGACGCGATCGCCGCGCTGCAATTTTAATCCTGCCAGCGCCGCCTGCCAGCACGCCACCTGGTCGCGCATCTCACGCCAGGTGATACCGCGCCAGGCATTCTGTTCAAAATGACGATAGGCTACTTTGTCCGGGGTGCGGCGCACACGCTCCACAAACAGTCCGTGCAAGGTGCCCGCCTGCTCCGGTGTGATCACATCGATTGCCTGAGTCTGCATCCAGTCGCTCCCGCCAAAACAATCAAATCAATAGTCAACCAAGAAACAAATCGGTGAACAGCGGCGTTCCCGGCGACACCGCGTATTGCTCGAAGTCGCTCACGCCGGCTCCGCGCAACACATCCTCATCAAGGAAAAAATTCCCGCTGCAAACCCGGCTGTCGCGCGTCAGGATCTCATGCGCTGCATCTGCCATGATGGCAGGTTTTCGTGAAGCGCGCAGCACTGCTTCGGGGAAATTGAACTCGATCGCGGCCGTGGCGATGGTGGTGCGCGGCCACAGGCAATTCACCCCTATACCTTTAAACCCGCTGCCGTCTGCGGCGAACTCGCGCGCCATGCCCAGCGTGCACAGGCTCATGCCGTATTTCGACATCGTGTAAGCCAGATGCGGCGCGAACCATTTGGCATCCAGGTTGAGCGGCGGGGACAACGTC
This sequence comes from uncultured Nitrosomonadales bacterium, assembly GCA_903858965.1. GTDB lineage: Bacteria > Pseudomonadota > Gammaproteobacteria > Burkholderiales > Gallionellaceae > Gallionella. The sequence continues at coordinate 10,283 of CAIOKY010000057.1, forward strand.
AGGATGTGCGGATTCACCGAATTCTTCAGGTGGGGAATACAGGCCTGCGATGCCAGGAAGGTGGCGCGCATGTTCACGTCCCACATCAGGTCGAGCTTTCTGGCAGGCGTGCTCAACGTACTGCTCATGCTGATCGCACTGGCATTGTTGACCAGCACGTCGATGCCGCCGAACTTCCCGACGGCCTGTGCCACCGCCGCCGCAATGGATTGTTCTTCACGCACATCCAGCTGGATCGCCAGCGCCTGTCCGCCTGCTCGCGTCACTTCATCCGCAACCGTGTGTATCGTGCCGGGCAATTTGGCATGCGGCTCGACCGTCTTGCCGGTGATCACCACATTCGCGCCATCGCGCGCGCAACGCAACGCGATCTCCCGCCCGATGCCGCGACTGGAGCCGGTGATGAAAATCGTTTTGCCGCGCAGATCATTCATTGCCAGCTTTCCTTATCTGATGCTTGACCATGGAACGGGTATATCCGTCCCGAACCAGATGCCCGGCATCGACAGCCGTTGTACAGCTAGCGTGTAACGGGCACGAAACTTTGCAGCAGGCCAGCCATAAGTTCACTCACCATGCCAGTACCCCCGCCGTTGCTTCAATCCCGATAAACTTCCCCCTGCTATTGATTTCCGGTTCCAGAAAGGCCGGGATGGCTGCGTTATGGAAAGCACCGTAACCTACAATCAACGAGAAGTTACCGTTGGGCGGGTCGCGTACGATTATTTTCCCGGTCAATTCACCGGTGTTGCCCCGCATGAAAAAATCATTGCCGTTGATGGTCTCGTTCAAATCCCAGGAAACACGTTCATAGCTCGCACTCAGTATCATCGGCCATTTGGGCGTATAGCTGAAGCCTATCCTCGAACGATTATTCTGTATCCTGGAATAGCTATAGACCTCCATATCGGCGTGGAGCGCAAGCCTTTTGTCGTAGCGGTATGCATACATGAATCCCGGCGCCATCCATGCATTGAGCTTCCCCTCGACTGTCGAGCCAAGCGGGTCCTTGTAATCGATGAACAACGCGCGATACCAAGTCATATAGGGAACAAATGTCTGGGGCGTATCTCCCGGCACAGAGGTCGAATAGTAGATCCGTCCCAGTCCCAGAATTGATGTCATCAGCGTATCGGTAGTCGCCAGCGTCTTGTCATCAAAATAAGTGATGCCGCCAAAAGGTCCCTGGCCGGTTTTTTTGGCGGTTTCGGATATCGGATAGGGAAGCTGGAGAACAATCTCGCTGAGTATGCTGAAATCTCTTTGCGTTCTATTTTTCAGGTAGATCGAATTGAGGTTGACGTCCAGAGCATCATTGGTATCGCCGTAAGCATCGATGGAACATAATAGAGTTGCAGCTAGCAACACCAGTATCGCAGCGATACCGGAGGAATGATTTGTACTCAACAACGCCTCCTAAACTAATATTCAAGCCTGCCATATCTGCATGGCGCGGCCGGATTCTCTATAATGTAATTGCCGATGGGAAATTACGCCCGATACTCCAAACTTTTTTATCCGGCTGCCGCGCGCAATCGACCGGGCGCAAAATCATCCACCATGATGACTTTGCGGCGCAACGCGTAATCGCGTTCCAGTAGCGAAGCTTCGTCGGCAGTGATGATGCCCTGGTCGCGCGCTTCGGCAATGCGCAATAATTCCTCGAGAGCTTTCAGCTTGCCGGCCTTGCGTGACTCTTCCAGCCTAGCAAGCAGCGGCTCATTGGCCAGCGTGCTTGCCAGAGCCGCTTCCAGCGCACCCACCGCATCCTGTTCATCATCGGGAATATAGATTCCCGCAGTCAAACGGTCACGCACCCCGCCCGGTTGCATCAGCAACGCGGCGATCTGGTGTCCGAGATGATCTGATGGCGGGGACAAACACCGTCCCAGCGGAAAGACCAGGGTGCGCAACAACACGCGTACAAATGCGTTCGGGAAATTGTGGATCACGCCGTCGAAAGCCTGCTGGATATTATACAGTGCATCCTGTACCGCCCAGTCCAGCAACGGCCGATCCTCGGCGGGGCGGCCATCGTCCTGGAAACGTTTCAATGCCGCCGAGCACAGATACAGCAGGCTCAATACATCGCCGAGCCGCGCGGAGATTTTTTCGCGCCGCTTCAGCGTGCCGCCCAGCACCGCCATGGCGACATCCGCGCTCAACGCAAACGCCGCCGAGAAGCGCGTCAATTGCTGGTAATAGCGATGGGTCTCATCTCCTTCCGGCGTCTCGATACCGCGGCCGCCGGTCAGCCCGAACACCAGGCTGCGCGCGGCGTTGCTCAAGGCAAATGTGATGTGCCCGAACAGCGCCTCGTCGAACGAATGCAGGGCGCGGTTACGGTCATGATCGTTGACCGCCGCGATCTCCTTGAGCACGTAGGGATGCGAGCGTATCGCGCCCTGCCCGAAGATCATCAGCGTGCGCGTCAGGATGTTCGCGCCTTCCACGGTGATGGCGACCGGCATCTGCTGATAGAACCGCCCCAGGTAATTGTCCGGACCGAGGCAGATGCCCTTGCCGCCGTGCACATCCATCGCATCGTTGATGACGACGCGGCAACGCTCGGTGGAATGGTATTTGATGATCGCGGAGATCACCGACGGTTTTTCGCCCATATCTATCGCCAGCGCGGTGAACTTGCGCGCCGCATCGACCATATAGGTATGCGCGCCGATGCGCGCCAGCGGCTCTTCGACACCCTCGAATTTTCCAACCGGCACCTTGAATTGTTTGCGCACGCGTCCATACGCCCCGCAGGTACGCGCGACCAGCTTCATGCCACCCATGCTGCTGGCCGGCAACGAGATCGAGCGCCCTGCCGCCAGACATTCCATCAGCATGCGCCAGCCCTGCCCCACGCGCGATGTGCCGCCGATGATGTAGTCCATCGGGATGAACACGCCCTTGCCCTGCGTCGGGCCGTTCAGAAAGGCGGAATTCAGCGGGAAATGGCGGCGGCCGATCTGTACACCCGGCGTGTTGGTGGGTATCAGCGCGAGCGTGATGCCGCGATTGCTTTCGCCGCCGAGCAGGTGATCGGGGTCGTGCAGCTTGAATGCAAGGCCGAGCAGTGTCGCTGCCGGGGCTAACGTGATATACCGTTTCTCCCAGGTCACGCGTATACCGAGCACATTCTGTTGTCCGGCAAATTCGCCGTAGCACACCACACCGTAATCGGGGATCGCTCCCGCATCGGAACCGGCGAACGGGCCGGTCAATGCGAAGCAAGGCACTTCCAGCCCATTGGCCAGACGGCGCAGATATTTTTCCTTTTGTTCTTCGGTGCCGTAATGCAACAGCAATTCGGCCGGCCCCAGCGAATTCGGCACCATCACCGTCACCGCAGCCGTGCCGCTGCGCGAAGCCACTTTGCTCACCACTGCCGAATGCGCCTGCGCGGAAAATTCCAGCCCGCCGTAGCGCTTCGGAATGATCATGCCGAAGAAGCCCTTGTCCTTGATGAATTGCCAGGCTTCGGGAGACAGGTCGGCACGATTGTGCGTGATGTCCCAGTCGTCCAGCATGCCGCACAGTTGCTCGACTTCATTGTCGAGGAAGGCCTGCTCGGCAGAACTCAGTCCGCATTTCGGGAAGGCCAGCAGCCTGTCCCAATTCGGGTCGCCGCTGAACAACTCGCCGTCCCACCATACCGTACCGGCATCGATCGCTTCCTGCTCCGTGGCGGAGATCTGCGGCAAAGTCTTGCGGAACAACTTGAGTACCGCGCCGCTCACCACGTTGCGACGCATGAACGGGATGCCGAAGAGCACGATGAACAACAACAGGGCGCCGCCGATCACCCACAACACGTCATCTGAAAAACGCGCCATGATCGAGACCACCGGCACGATCACCATCACTGCGAGCACCCAGCTGGTGATCGAGGCACGGAAAAATGCGAGCATGATGAATATCGCCAGCGCTACCAGAAGGGTTAAGGCCATGATCGTCGCATCTCCATATTTATTTTGTGCATCTGCACTTTAACGCGATACAACGAACAACACAACAATGCATGTATATGGTCGCGGCATCATTAGCGCATCCGATCCACAGCCTCTTCAACGCGTCCCACCGCGATGACTTCCATGCCCGCGATCTTCTGTTTCGGCGCATTCGCCTTGGGGATGATTGCGTGCGTGAAGCCCAGCTTGGCAGCCTCTTTCAGACGTTCCTGGCCGCGCTGCACCGGGCGCACTTCTCCGGCCAATCCGACTTCGCCGAACACCACCAGTTTTTCCGGCAGCGGTTTGTTCTTCAGCGAGGACACGATGGCAAGCAGCACCGCGAGGTCGGCGCCCGGCTCGGTGATCTTCACGCCGCCCACCGCGTTGATGAACACGTCCTGGTCGAAACAGGCGATGCCCGCATGACGGTGCAGCACGGCCAGCAACATCGCCAGGCGGTTCTGCTCCAGACCCAATGAAAGACGGCGCGGGCTGGGCGAATGCGCCTCGTCGAGCAGCGCCTGTATCTCCACCAGCAACGGACGCGTGCCTTCCTGCGTCACCATCACGCACGAGCCGGCGACCTGCGCGCCGTGCTGCGACAAAAACAATGCGGATGGATTGCTCACTTCGCGCAAACCTTTTTCGGTCATCGCGAATACGCCGAGTTCGTTCACCGCGCCGAAGCGGTTCTTGAACGCGCGCACCAGACGGAAGCTGGAATGGGTATCGCCTCGAAATACAGCACGGTGTCGACGATGTGCTCGAGCACGCGCGGCCCGGCCAGCGCGCCTTCCTTGGTGACGTGCCCGACCAGGATCATCGTGATGTTGCTGCTCTTGGCGATACGGGTGAGTTGCGCCGCGCATTCGCGCACCTGCGACACCGAACCGGGTGCGGAAGTGAGCTGCTCGGAATACACGGTCTGGATCGAATCGATCACCACCACATCCGGTTTTTCCTGCGCGATGGCCGCCTGGATCTTTTCCAGCTGGATCTCCGCCAACAGATGCATGCCGTGCGCATCGAGTGCCAGGCGCTTGGCACGCAACGCGATCTGCTGCGTCGATTCCTCGCCGCTGACATACAGCACTCTCTTGTGCGACGAGAGATGCGCCAGCGTCTGCAATAACAAAGTCGATTTGCCGATGCCCGGATCGCCGCCGATCAGCACCACCGCGCCCTGCACCAGCCCGCCGCCCAGCACACGGTCGAACTCGACGATGCCGGTCGGCGTGCGCGGCACTTCCGCCGCTTCCACCTCGGCGAGCATCTGCACCTTGCCCGTTGCGGCCAGCGCGCTGAAGCGATTCTTCCCGCTTGCCGAAACCTCTGCCACGCTCTCCACCAGCGTGTTCCACGCTTCGCAATGCGGACACTGCCCCTGCCATTTCGGCACCTGCCCGCCGCATTCCGTGCAGGAATAAATCGTCTTTGCTTTTGCCATGTTTATTTTTTATTTGCGCGCCGGAAAAAACTGGCGCTATATAACGCGTGCGCTCCAGATGGTTACTTGCCCAGCAACCCCAGTCCTATCATGTTCTTCACCATGACCTCGATGTAGCCCTGAATGAGGCCCTGGCCAGAGTCCACCCCGGTTTCCGACAAGGCGGCCCAGATCAGCTTGTTGCTGCTTGCCTGATACAGGTTGGTCTCAATGACCGCATATTCGTCATTGGCGACATAACCCGGCGTGGACATATAGTAGTATCCATAACCGTAATACTCCGGCCAGGTCCCGTAAAACAGCGGCGGGGTTCCCGGCACATAGGTCTGCACGATCTTCTTGCTCACCAGCCGCGTGATGAGCACTGCATCCGCCCCCAGCTCTGACACTTCTTTCGCAACCAACGCCTGGTCTCCCTGATGCCCGTCGGGAAGCACGGTATAGCCGGCGATAGCATCCGTCCCGCGGGACTTGAGCTGCCGGACAAACTCATCTTCAAATAGTCTCCTGTGTATCGGGTTCTTGGCAACCGCGACAACCATGATCTTGGCCGGACGGGCCTGGTATGACGGGTCTTTCCAGACCGAGGTGAGTTGTGTCGTGACGCACGCGCTAAGCAGCATCGCAATAGCCATCAGATAGCCCAACGGGTTATGCAAATAATGTTTCATTTGATATCTCCTGCAGATCGAATGGACAGGCAAAGCATACGCTAGTTCGTCATGCCAGACCACCGCAGGATGCGGCCCGTTTTGCATGCGCAAGAGGGTTGCGCCGGAACCCGGCCAGCGGATACACAACCGGCGCCGGTTGGATCTGCAATCTGTCAGTAACTATGGAGATGCGGCGGCGATTTTATTCTGCCATGACCCGTTCGATGCGCCGGTCCGGGATCAACCACATGACGGCGACGGCAACGTAAAGCGCATCGGACAACCACTGGTTCCAGAAGGCCGCCGGGATCGCGATCGCATACAACAATGGCGATATCTTGCCCTTGCGGTCATGCCCGACTGCCTTGGCCAGCAGCGCATCCTTGCCACCGCCGACGGCGATGATGCAGTTCTGCAACATCCAGTAAGCCACCGCCGCCATGAGCATCACCGCGCCATACAGCGCGGTAGGCAATGCGGCGAAATGATTCTCGCCCATCCAGCCGGTGACGAACGGCACCAGCGACAGCCAGAACAGCAGATGCGAGTTCGCCCACAGGATACTGCCGTTGACACGGTGCACCGTGTGCAGCATGTGATGATGGTTGTTCCAGTAGATGCCGATGTAGATGAAGCTGAGCACGTAACTCAGGAAGACCGGCAGCAGCGGCTGCAATGCTTCCCAATCCGAGCCGTGCGGCACTTTCATCTCCAGCACCATGATGGTGATGATGACGGCGAGCACGCCGTCGCTGAACGCTTCCAACCGGGTCTTACCCATTTTTCATCCTCAGGTCAGGTGCAACCGGCGTGGTCGATGTGTGACGCTGATTATTTGGAAGCGGACCAGCTATAGGCGCGGGCCACGCCGGTCTTGTCGAACTTGATTTGCAGCATCTTCACACCGGACAAGCTCAGGCTGGGTGCCGCCACTTTGGCGAAATAATAAGTCCACTCATCGTAACCCTGCCCGTCTGCACCCATGCTGGCCCCGACCGTTGCCGGTTCACCCAGCCAGGAGCGAACCTGGTCTTGTGTGGTAGCGCCCTGCTCGACCTTGGACGTGAATGCATTCACATCGAAATCCTGGCCTAACTTGATACCGCCGGGAGCAGCGGGAGAAGCGCACGCGCTGAGCAAAAGAATGGAAAGTAAGATTATCTTGATACGGAATAAATGAATCATTGCATCCCCTGTTCAATCGTTCGTTGGAAGAAATCCAAATCCAGCTGCTGCAAGTTTACAATATTCTGCAACCCTGCATAGCGCTAACAAGCAGTAAACACGGGGTGTGCGAAGGGTTATTATGCGTTTGTTACAAATGCCTGTGCCGAAGAAATGCCATGTCGGGCGCCAGTTATTGATGGTCTGGTCGGCTAGGCACCTGTTTCATAGGTTGCGATCACTTCCTGTTCCGATTCGCCGGCGCGCACCCAATCCTGCACCAGCGGGTCGCGTGCCACAGTCTGTATATATTCATCCACCACGCCCGGCTCGCTCACGCCGTAAGTAAGGAAGCGGAACGCCACTGGTGTGTACATCGCATCCGCAATGGTATATGTCCCGAACAGCCACGGCCCCGCAGCGGCATGCTGCGTGCGCAATTCGCGCCAGATAGTTTTGATGCGCGCGATGTCGGCCTCCAGTTCGGCGGACATCGCCACCTTGCGCCCACGCGCGCGGATATTCATCGGCATCGCCGAACGCAATGGCACAAATCCCGAATGCATCTCCGCGCTGATCGCACGTGCGCGGGTACGCGCCTCGCGCTGCGCAGGCCACAATGACGGATAAGATTCATACAGATATTCGCCTATCGCCAGCGTATCCCACACCAGCACATCGCCGTCGCGATACACCGGCACCCTGCCCGCTGGCGAACTGGCAGATAGCTTCTTCTTATAACCTGCCGAGAACAGAACGATGCGCTGCTCGTCGAAATCCACGCCGGCATGCTTCAGCATCAGCCAGGCGCGCAACGACCAGGAAGAGTAGTTATTGTTGCCTATGACCAAGACTGGTTTGTTCATTTAATGTCTTCCAAATTCTAAGTTGCCGCGTCAGCCTGTCGCAGCGCGTCGGCAAACACCTCGACCGGCTGCGCGCCGGAGACACCAAACTTCTCGTCGAACACGAAGAACGGCACGCCGCTGATGCCGAATGCCGCTCCGCGCGCTTCGTCTGCGCGCACCGCATCGGCATAGTCGTCGCTCTCCAGCATCGCCAGCGCATCGCTCTCGGCGATACCGAACTCAGGCGCAAGACGGGCCAGTGCAGCACGGTCACCCACAGGCAGCGCTTCGGAAAAATACGCATGCATGACGCGCTCGGTCGCGCGGTCGCCCAATCCTTGTGAAGCAGCAAAATGCAGCAAACGATGCGCATCGAACGTGTTGCCGGGACGCGCATTTTCCAGATGGTATTCCAGCCCGATCTCTGCGGCGACCCCGCTCACCCGCGCATTCATCGCCGCCGCCTCCTGCGCGCTGACGCCGTATTTGCGCGCCAGCATCTCCACCAGCGTGCCCGGCCGCTGGCGCGGCGCCTGCGTGTCCAGCTCAAAGCTGCGCCAGATCACCTGTACGTCATCGCGTTGCGCAAAATCAGCGAGTGCTGTTTCAAAGCGCCGCTTGCCGATGTAGCACCAGGGGCAGATCACGTCAGACCAGATTTCGATTTTCATATGCGTTGTATTCCCCAGCAAAAATAATTCGGCATTTAGGTTCCGAAGGACTTTCTGAGAAGGTCAATTATAGCGAGCACACCAACAACAATCGGGAAAAAGAACTCAAACAAACCGCGAATAGTTGCCGTTGGTTTTGACATTCTGTTCCAGCGGCGAAGATAGCCCATTTGCTCCACAAACTGATCTTCAATTATTTTCGTTTCCATTTCACCTCTCGATACAATCGCACGATCAGTCTCAACCATGTCTTTAAGACGTGGTCGCGATAAATCTTGAATTGCATCCAGCGCAGATTGAGTAATCCGTAATCTCCACGCAAGGAAGTCAGACCACGCATAAAGAGCAAAGGCAACAAAGAAATATGCAACAACAGCAGCCATACCAACAAGCAATACTTTTTGGTTTGTTGAAGTAAAGTCTATTCCGAGGGCTGTAATTTTGGATGGAATTATATCGGCCTGAACTATCAATATGCCGAGTCCTGCACTTGTAAGAAGAGCGCGTCGCTCCTTCCTTGTCAATTCGCTTAAAGGGTCTTGTAAAATGATTGATGTATGGTCATTAGCTGCCATAGAGTATCCAAGTCCTAACGTAAATAAATAAAGGGGGTGGCTTGATATATTTCTAGCCAGCACCAAAACTCGAAATTTCCACCCTTCGCACACGCGCTCGCGTAAAATCACCGCCGCACTATAACGCTGCCCTCAGCAAATAACCATATCCCTTAATTTCTCACCTAATCGTGTCCCTAGAAGTCGAACGTTTCTTTTCCGAACAAAGTCCGCTAGCCGCTGAAGTCGCGGCCTTCCGTCCACGCGCGCAGCAGCGCGAGATGGCTTTGGCCGTCGCCGAGGCGATACGCAACAACGAGATACTGGTGGTCGAGGCGGGCACCGGCACCGGCAAGACCTTCGCCTATCTGGTGCCCGCCCTGCTCGCGGGCGGCAAGGTGATCATCTCGACCGGCACGAAGAATCTGCAAGACCAGTTGTTCCAGAAAGATCTGCCCATGGTGCGCGACGCGCTGAAGGCACCGGTGTCGGTGGCGTTGCTCAAGGGGCGCTCGAACTATGTGTGCCACTACCATCTGGCGCGCACTGAATCGGACGGCATGTTCAAGACGCGCGAGGACATCAAGCATCTGGGCAAGATCAAGAGCTACGCCAAGGTCAGCGACTCGGGTGACAAGGGCGGGCTGGCCGACGTGCCGGAGAACGCGCCGATCTGGATGCAGGTGACGTCGACGCGCGACAGCTGTCTCGGCCAGGAATGCCCCAACCACAAGGAATGCTTCGTGCTCAAGGCGCGTAGCGAGGCAATGCAAGCCGACATCGTCGTCGTGAACCATCACCTGTTCTTCGCCGACGTGATGTTGCGCGACGAGGGCGTGGCGGAACTGCTACCCACGTGCAACACGGTGATCTTCGACGAGGCACACCAGTTGCCTGAGACAGCCAGCCTGTTCTTCGGCGAGACGCTATCCACCACGCTGCTACTCGACCTCGCGCGCGACACGCGCATCGAAACCGCTGCGGCTGCCAAGGATTTCGCGCCGCTGCCCAAGGCCTGCGACGAACTGGACAAGGCCGCACGCGACCTGCGGCTGGTGTTCAAAAAAGAAGGCCGCATGCCCGCCATCGCAACGGAGGGTTTCAAGGAATGGCCGGATGCGCTCAAGACGTTCAGCGAGAAACTCGCGCAACTGAGCAGCATGCTGGAGAAGCAGGCGGAGCGCAGCGAGGGGCTGGAGAACTGCTGGCAACGCGCGCAGGCGCTGTCGCAGCAGCTGGCCAAATGGCAGAAGAGCGACGAGCCGGATCAGGTGCGCTGGCTGGAAGTTTTCCATCATTCGCTGCAACTCAACACTACACCGTTATCGATCGCGGAGATTTTCGAGAAGCAGATCGGCGGCAGCGCGCGCGCGTGGATATTCACTTCCGCAACACTGGCGGTGAAGCAGGATTTTTCACACTACCAGGGCGAGATGGGTCTGCTCAAGGCGAAGACCGCGTGCTGGGACAGCCCGTTCAACTACGCCGAGCAGGCGCTGCTGTATGTGCCGAGCAACCTGCCGGAACCAAACAGCGAGGGCTATACCGAGGCTGTGGTACAGGCTGCGCTGCCGCTGATAGCAGCCAGCAAAGGACGCGCGTTCCTGTTGTTCACCAGCCTGCGCGCGATGCAGCGCGCGCACGAAATCCTCACTGCCGAATTCGAACGGCGCGGCTGGGATTATCCGCTGATGCTGCAGGGTGAGGGTTCGCGCAGCGAATTACTGACGCGTTTCCGCGGCCACGGCAATGCGGTATTGCTCGGCAGCCAGTCGTTCTGGGAAGGTGTGGATGTGCGCGGCGAAGCACTATCATTGGTCATCATCGATAAGCTGCCGTTCGCGCCGCCCGATGATCCGGTGCTGGCAGCGCGCATCGCGCAACTGAACAAGCTGGGACGCAACGCGTTCATGGAATATCAGTTGCCGCGCGCGATCATCACGCTGAAGCAAGGTGCCGGAAGATTGATACGCGATGAGACCGACCGCGGCGTGCTGGTGATCTGCGACCCGCGCATCATCAGCAAACCTTACGGCAAGCGCATCTGGCAAAGCCTGCCGCCGTTCAAGCGGACGCGCGTGGAAGCGGAAGCGGTGGCATTTTTCAACACGGACATTTTCGCACAGGAAAATCCCGAACGAACCGTGACGCTTTAACCCGTGACGCTTCAACCCGCTACGATTTAACCAGGCATCACGCAGTGATCGGCAATATCAGCTTGGCATCCAATCCGCCCTCTTTGCGATTTTCCAAACGGAATTCGCCGCCATGCAATCGTGCAGCACGCTCAACGATGGCCAAACCCAGACCGGAGCCGCTCGCATTGCTGCGCGCGGCTTCCAGCCGGACGAACGGGCGCTTCACCGCTTCGCGTTGCGCATCGGGTATGCCCGGTCCACGGTCTGCCACGCTCAGGACAACGGTGTTGGCTTCCTTGCGCAGCTGCACGATGATCTCGCCAGCGCCGTATTTGATGGCGTTATCCAGCAAGTTACCGAGTGCGCGCTTTAACAGCAGCGGCCTGACCGCGAAGATTGGCACAGGCTGCAGCTCAAGTACGAGCGATGATGCCTGCGCCGTGAATCGTTGTGCCACTTCTTGCACCAGGACTTGCATATCGGTCGGCACGGCAGATTCGTTTTCATCCAGTCGCGCGAAATCGAGGAACTGCTGGATGACCGCATCCATCTGTTCCACGTCGGCATTCAGTCCATCGCGCAGCACTTCATCCCCGCTCATCTCCGCAGCGAGCCGGATGCGCGTCAGCGGTGTGCGCAGATCATGCGAGATGCCGCCCAGCACCAGGGCGCGTTCGCGATCATGCGCGGCAAGATCGGCGGACATCTGGTTGAAGGCGTGCGCCACTTCAGCGATCTCCTTCGCGCCTCCTTCGCGCAAGCGCTGCGGGGTTTCGCCGTGTCCGACCTGCCGCGCAGCCTGCGCCATTGCCTTGAGCGGTCGGGCAACCTGCCGCGCGATAAAGTAGGCGCCGAGCAAGGCCATACCCAACACCAGTGCGCCCCTGGCGAACCATACCTGCGAGCGCGGCAGCTCCATGCGCTCCTTGGGCAGCGACACCCAGAATTCTTCATCGCCGATCATAAAGCTCACCCAGAACGCTTCCACGCCGTTGCGCGATTCGGCAAAGCGCGTGTCTTTCCCGATACTGGTGCGCACTTTTTCCATCATCAGGCTCACCTCCGGACGCTCGCATGGCAAGTCGACGAGCACATCACCCTGCTCGGCGGCCTGCACGCGCAAGCCTTCCGAATCGGCCAGTTCCGCGAGCAGCGCGGATCGCCATTCCGGCGCGGCGGAAAGCACCGCAGCGCGCGTAAGATTGACCACCGACACCACCAGATGCGCCATCTGCTGCGCGCGCGGCTCCTGTTCGACGTGCCGGAAGATCGCAACCGATGCGGCGAGCGATAGCACGATCAAAACCATGATAAGCAGGAAGGAACGCGCCAGCAGCGTTTTGGGTAAGACTCCAGACAGAAATCTGGACAGCCCCGTCAAGATTTCACTCCGTCCGGGACGAACACATAACCATGACCCCACACTGTCTGGATAAAGCGTGGCTTGGCGGGATCGGGCTCGATCAGTTTGCGCAGGCGCGACACTTGCACATCGATCGCCCGGTCGAACGGGTCATGATCGCGGCCGCGCGCCAGCTCCATCAACTTATCGCGCGACAGCGGGTGGCGCGGGTGCGTGGTCAATGCCCGGAGCAGCGCAAATTCGCCTGTGGTCAAGGAATTCGCCACGCCTGCACGGGTCAGCATGCGCGTGGCGAAATTCAGTTCGCAGTCGCCGAAGGTGATGCTCTTTTCCTCGGTATCGGGCGCGCCTACAGGTTGCAAACCTTTGCGGCGCAACACGGCATTGATGCGCGCCACCAGTTCGCGCGGGTTGAACGGCTTGGGCAGATAATCATCCGCGCCCATTTCCAGGCCGACGATGCGGTCTATCTCGTCGCCCTTGGCGGTGAGCAGGATCACCGGCACGTTCTCGCCCGCACCGCGCAAGCGGCGCAGGATCGCCAGCCCGTCCTCGTTGGGCAACATCAGGTCGAGCACCAGCAGGTTGAAGCGGTTGCGCGCCAGGGCGCGATCCATCTCGCTGCTGTCCCCGACCGCTTTCACTTCATAGCCCTGTTCGCCCAGATAGCGCAGCAACAGCTCGCGCAAGCGCGCGTCATCGTCGACAATCAGGATTCGGTATGTACTGGCCATGGCGATATGATAAGGCTAACTTTTGCCCGGACTGTAATAATTTGTGAGGTATCGACACGATTGAAACAAATAATTACATATTCGCCACCGGCACAAACACTTTTCTTACGACTTGATCCTAGGATGCACACTCCCATTCACTGAAGTTAAGGAGAAAGAACATGAAAAACAGAATCGTCCAGACATTGCTTGCTGCGTTGGGTTTGGCGCTCGTATCGGTATCGGTCTTCGCCGCCAAGGAAGATTGCGATCACCACGGCTGGGGTGCAGGGCACGAAAGATATGGAGCCGCGCGCTTTGAAGAACACATGGGCAAATTGCATGACGCGCTCAAACTCACCCCCGCCCAGGAAGCGGCCTGGACAGAATTTTCCAGCAAGGTGAAGCCTGCCAACATGGGTAAGCCCGGAATGGATAAATCCCAATCAGATAAAATGGATCATGAAGATTGGGAAGGCCTGAGCACGCCGGACCGCCTCGACAAAATTCTGGACAACATGAAGTCGCATGAGAAACAACTGGCCGAACATGCGGCAGCTGTCCGTACGTTCTATGGCACTTTGACCGCAAATCAACAAAGAATATTCGACCACCGGTTTGAGGCGTATCATCACCGTCATGGCCGTCACTCGCATGAAGAGCATCATGGAATGTAAAAATTTCGATTTCCACCAACCAAATCGGCCGGCGCTTGTCTGAGGCATTACAGTCATTTCGAAAGGAACGATCATGAACATTAATCGGACTTTTATCATCAGGGCGCTGGCCGTTGCAGCCTTGGCTACCATATCGTTGCCCGCCAGCGCGGATAGACATGACGGTGGTTTCAATGAACGTCATGACGGCGGCTTCAATGAACGGCATGACGATTTCCGTGACCATGATGTCTTCAGGGATCATCGCGATATCCGGCGTTTTGACCGGCATGATTACAATGTATGGCGAACCGGAGGCTGGCGACATGGGCGGCATGACGGCAGATGGGGATGGTGGTGGATAGTGGCGGGAACATGGTATTTTTATCCTGAGCCGATCTATCCATACCCCGATCCTTATACTCCGCCGGTCATCGTGACGCGGCCAGCTCCCCCTCAGGTGATTGAGCCGGCTGCTCCGCCGCCTGCGCAGGTGTGGTACTTCTGTACTTCTGCCAACGGATATTATCCCTATGTGTCTTCATGCCCGGATGGCTGGAAGTCTGTGCCGGCCACTCCTGCTCCGCCCGCAGCTTCAACCACCGCGCCGCCCAACGCTCCGACACAATGATAAACAAGGAGACAGGTATGAATTCCTTATGGTATCGCAGTGTTGTTTACGGTTCGGCGCTGCTCATGATCGCTGGCTGCGTAGCGCCCATGCCAACGGGCCCGAGAGTGGCGGTGATGCCGGCCCCCGGCAAACCGTTTGAGGTATTTGCCGATGAGGACCGCATGTGCCGCCAGTATGCCCAGCAGTCGATAGGCTCATCCCCCAATGAAGTAGCGTCACAGAATGCCGTTGCAACAACAGCGGCGGGCGTCGCGATCGGTACGGCAGTTGGCGCGCTGGCAGGGGGACGCGAAGGCGCTCCGGTCGGTGCCGCGGTCGGGCTGGTTGCAGGATCCTCAGCCGGTGCAGACCAGGCAGCTTATTCATCGCGGGATGCGCAGTGGCGTTATGACATCGCATATCAACAATGCATGTATGCCAAGGGCAATCAGATACCCGGTTATCAGATGCAGCGGCAAGTTCCGCCGCCGCCCCCTAATGCCGAGTACAGACAGTCTGCTCCTTACTCCCCACCGCCACCTCCTCCGCCTCGTTGAATCATCGGAACGACTTTGAGTTAATGGCGATAGGCTATGCGTTCTTGCTGAATCAACTTGCAGGTTTTCCTATGCAGCGGAAAAACATGCGATCTCTCGCTGTTGCCGGATTGGCGCTCGGTATCGGCCTGTCTGCACAGGCAGAAGCAGCCAATGCACCGGCTCCCGATGCTCCCGTGGAACGCCTCGCACCCGGCGAGCACACCGGTAGATTCCCCGAGATGCGCGACCGATGGCAGAATATGTCACCCGAACAACGCGCTGAACGGCGCAAGGCAATGCGCGAACACTGGAACAAGATGCCGCCGGAAGAACGGCGTGAAATGCGCAGGAAAATGAAAGAACACTGGTTGAAAATGCCGCCGGAAGAACGGGAAGCGCGGCGCAAAGCGATGCGCGAACACTGGGAAAAAATGAGTCCTGAAGAACGCGATCAATTCAGGCGCGACATGGGTGAACAGGACAAAAAATAGTCGCCGTCAATACTACGAATATCACAATCCGGACAATCACTGCCAGTGTCCAACCAGTTTCCCTACGCAGCCATGACCTCGTCGCGCAACCGTAATGCTTCCTCGATGTCCACCGCCACCACTTTGGACACACCCTTTTCCTGCATAGTCACTCCGACCAGTTGTTGCGCCAGTTCCATCGTGATCTTGTTGTGGCTGATGAATACAAACTGGGTGTGCTGTGACATTTTCTTGATCAGCGCACATAGCCGTTCGGTGTTGGTGTCGTCCAGCGGCGCGTCCACCTCGTCGAGCAGGCAGAACGGCGCGGGGTTGAGCTGAAACAGGGAAAATATCAGCGCGATCGCGGTAAGGGCTTTTTCCCCGCCTGACAGCAGATGGATCGAGCTGTTCTTCTTGCCGGGCGGCTGCGCCATCACCTGCACGCCGCTGTCGAGTATCTCTTCGCCGGTCAGTACCAGCCTTGCTTCACCACCGGCGAACAATACCGGGAACATTTCCGACAGATGCTGGTTGACCTGATTGTAAGTGTCCATCAACAGCTCGCGCGATTCCTTGTCGATGCGGCGTATCGCCTCTTCCAGCGTCGCCATCGCCTCGTTCAGGTCTTTCGCCTGCGCGTCCAGATAGGCCTTGCGCTCGGTCGCGGTTTGCAATTCTTCGAGGGCGGCAAGATTCACCGCACCCAATGCTTCGATATCCGCATTCAGGCGATTAAGTTCGTTCTGCAACACATTCGGTTTGTTGTTGCCGCTTTCCAATAGCGGTAGCAACACCTGTTCATCCACACCCTGCAATTGCTCCGACCATTGCTCGAAATGCAGACGCGACTCCTGCTCCTTGAGTGTCAGCTCGTTAAGCTTCTCGCGCAACGGACTCAACTTGTGTTCACAGGCCAGCCGCTCCTGCTCGAGCTTCTGCAGATTGACCGTGGCGTTTTCCAGGATGTTGCGCGCCTCGCCCAGCGCCTGTTCGCAAGCCTGGCGTACCAGCAGGGCCGCCTGCAATTGCTGCTGGGCCGAGTCATCCTCGCTGACCGACAGGTCGGCGCGCAACTGCGTCAGGTTCTGCTCGAACTGCGCCAGCGCATCGGTGATCTGCTGAACGTTGTGTTGCAGGTCGGCAATCTTCTCGGTGCAGGTCTTGGCGAAGAAACGTGCTTCCTGCAGCGCATGCTGCGCGTGCTGTGCGCGGCTGCGCTGCTCGCGCAACGCGATATCCTGCGCGTTGGCGTCGCGCTGCGCCTCATCCACCTGCGCATAAAAAGCGGCGATCTGCTCGCGCAATATCGCCATCTGCTCGTCTATGCCTTGCTGCTGGCGCTGTTCCGTGCCCAGCAGATCGGCCACTTCCTGCATCTCGCGTTCGATCTGCGAAGCGCGCTCCACGCTGCGCTCGTGTGCCTGGTTGAGCTTGAGTATGTTCATCTGCATACCGTGCAAGCGTTGCTGCAATTCGTTTCCGGCTGTGCGCAACGGCGCGATCTGCATTTCGATGGATTGATAATGCTGTTCGGCTTGCGCAACCTGTACACTTGAATATTCCGTGCCGCGGCTCTGCTCCGCCAATTCCACTTCCAGCTTCTCGATCTCGCGCTGTCTTGCCAGCACGCCATGCAGCTGGCTATCCGGCGCATGGAACAACACGCTGTGTGCACCGATCAGATGGCCCTGCGGAGTCACGAACCAGCCGCCCGCCGGCAGCTGCGCGCGTTGCGCATAACCTTGTGTCGCGTCGGCAACGGCATATACATGGGCCAGCCAATCGCGCATCACAGGGAGCACCTGCGCGTCCTCGCACTGCACATAACTCAGCAATGGTTTCAGCTGGGCAGGATCATTGCCAACCTGTCCATTGCCGGAAGGTGAAAACAGAGCAAGCTTTGCCGGTGGAACTTCGCTCCACGCTGCAGCCGCATCCAGCGACGATAATGAAACCGCATTCAGGCGTTCGCGCAACACGGCTTCCAGCGCATCTTCCCAGCCGGTCTCGATGCGTATCGATTGCCACA
>CAIOKY010000058.1 GCA_903858965.1 uncultured Nitrosomonadales bacterium
AAAGAAGAAAGTAGCGGCGAAGAAGCCGGCAGCAAAGAAAGCCGCTGCTAAAAAGCCAGCTGCAAAGAAGAAAGTAGCGGCGAAGAAGCCGGCAGCAAAGAAAGCCGCTGCTAAAAAGCCAGCTGCAAAGAAGAAAGTAGCGGCGAAGAAGCCGGCAGCAAAGAAAGCCGCTGCTAAAAAGCCAGCTGCGAAGAAGAAGGCAGCGGCCAAAAAACCAGCAGTCGCCGCTAAACCGGCAGCTCCTGCGATGGCTAGGCCAGCAGCACCGGCTCCTTCTGCTCCAGCACCTGTACGTCCGGCCGCAACATGGCCTTTTCCTACACCAGGAATCGGCAAGCCGAACTAATCAGGGTATCGCTGTGGTGTAAAGCCCCTTGATGTCTGGACGGTAGCAATTGTTTCGACAGTAAGGGGCTAACCACAGTAGGCTTGGTTTTTTGGGCGCACTAATTGGTGTGTGCGCTTTTTGTTTTACACCGTGAAGTTGGTGCGTTCTTTTATTCTCATTGCAAACGGAGATGGTTTGCGATGGGATTTGTGCCCTCTAAATATATTGAACACAGCACCTTTTTATCTTGTTGATTCCACAACGGCCATCACAGGTGACGGCGTGTGCGAAAAATCCGCCGATCACGCAGCGACAGGCAATACCGCTCGCTGACTTTTCAACGCAACGTTGTATTGCGTGATCGGCGAAGAGCTGCCCTGTTTTGAAGTGCTGACATTATCCAGGACCAGACGATGAGCTTCTATGCAATCGAACTGCCCTATCGTACCGATGCCGCCCATTATTATGCCGCGCTGGCTGATCTGCCGTGGGCGGTGTGGCTGGATAGCGGAGGCATGGCGCGCTATGACATCCTGACCGCGGCACCGCAACGCACACTGGTGCTGCATGATGCAGTTGTGCGGAACGATCCGTTTGCCGTGTTGCGCAGTGCGTTGGGCGAGCAGGTCGCGCCTGTGGAGAACGTACCGTTCGCCGGTGGTGCGCTGGGTTATTGGGGTTACGACTTGGGGTGCAGGATGCACGCATTGCCGCATATTGCCCGGGATGCCGGGCATGCACCCGATATGGCACCGGATATGGCGATGGGCATCTACGACTGGGCAGTGGTGCTGGATCATCAGAAACAGGCCGCGCATCTGGTTTCGCACCAGCGGTTCGCCGAAACCGCAGAATTGTTGCCGCAGATATTGTCCCGCCTGAAAAACCATCCTGTATTGCCTGCGGATGATTTTCGCGTGCATGGCAAGATCACTTCCAATTTTACGCCCGACAGTTATGCGCGCGCATTTGTAGCTGTGCAGAATTATTTGCAGGCAGGCGATTGTTACCAGATCAACCTCGCGCAGCGCTTTAGCGCCGGCGCATCCGGCGATGCACTGGGCGCTTATATGACGATGCGCAGCCTGAGTCCTGCACCCTATTCCGCCTTTCTCAATCTGCCGCAAGTCAAGATACTGTGCGCCTCGCCGGAACGTTTTCTGCGCGTGCAAAACGGCAATGCGGAAACCAGACCGATCAAGGGCACCCGTCCGCGCAGCAGCGATGCACTGCAAGATCGTCAATTGGCGGACGAGCTGCGCAACTCTCCCAAAGACCGCGCGGAAAACCTGATGATCGTGGACTTGTTGCGCAATGACCTCGGCAAAAGCTGTGTGCCGGGATCGGTGTACGTGCCGCACTTGTTCGAGGTCGAAAGTTTTGCCAATGTGCATCACTTGGTCAGTACCGTGGAAGGCAAGCTGGCGCAAGGACGCGATGCGCTCGACGTACTGCGCGACTGCTTCCCGGGCGGTTCCGTCACCGGCGCGCCCAAGCTGCGCGCGATGCAGATCATCGAGCAACTCGAGCCGCATCGTCGCGGCATCTATTGTGGCGCGATAGGCTATGTCGGTTTCGATGGCAACATGGACAGCAACATCGTCATCCGTACATTGGTTTATGCGGATGATGAAGTGCATTGCTGGGCGGGCGGCGGCATCGTGGCGGATTCCGATGTGGCGGCGGAGTATCAGGAGACGCTGGACAAGGCGTCGGCGATGCTTAAACTATTGCGGCATTATGGAGGTGAATCATGATCGTTCTACGCAAGGCAAATGAACGCGGCTACGCGCACCACGGCTGGCTGGAAAGCTGGCACAGCTTCTCGTTCGCCGATTACCGCGATCTGGACCATGTGCATTTCGGGCCGCTGCGCGTGATCAACGAAGACATCGTGCAACCCGATACGGGCTTCGGCACGCACGGGCATCGCGACATGGAGATCCTGACCTATGTATTGAGCGGTACCTTGCGCCACCAGGATAGCACGGGAAGCAGCGGGGATATCCGTTACGGCGAAGTGCAAGTAATGAGCGCGGGCACCGGTGTGCAGCACAGCGAGGTGAATCCTTCACCGGACGAGGCGGTGCACCTGCTGCAAATCTGGATCATTCCGGACCGGGAAAATTTGACGCCGGGCTATCAGCAAAAACTGTTTCCTCTGGAGGACAAGCTGGCACGCTGGTGCCTGCTGGCCTCACCCGATACTGCGCAGGGTTCGTTATTGATCCATCAGGATACACGCGTATTTGCGACGCGGCTGGATGGCGCGGAGGCGCTGGATTATCCGATAGCCGCACAGCGCAAGATTTATTTGCATGTTGCGCGTGGCAGCTTGCAAGCCAATGGACATGCGCTTACTGCGGGAGATGCGTTGATGTATGAAGATGAGAAGGTGGTTGAGTTGACTGGTGCGAAGGAGGTGGAGGTGTTGTTGTTTGATATGGGGTGATGACTGGGTTGCTTCCATATATCCGTTCGCCCTGATAACCAGCGACTTGGCTATCGTCTTTTGATAGCCTAGTCGAATGGCTATGTCGAAGGGTCGGCGCGAAGCGGCGGGCAATTTGTGATGTGCACAAAAAACAAAAGCAACTTCGCCGGTGGCAGACCGGCAGCTGGTAACTTTCTTTTGCTTCGCCAAAAAGAAAGTTACCAAAGAAAAGGCGACCCCGGTTTGCCGCGCCTTCGGCGTACCCTGCGTTGCTCGACTGGTCAGGCTTCCTCATAAACTCGCACGATCCGCTACGCGGCCACGTGCTCAAACATATTCGTCAGAATTCCCTAACCAGCCTGTGCTACTCGGCGGCGCACAGGGGATGAAAAGCGAAAACCAAAATCCAAAACCGTAAGATCGGGTGGGCAACAAGTTGCCCACCATACTGAAGTGGATACGCAATACAATGCAACTTCGGTACACTGGGATATAAAGTTGCGGGAGGGGCATGTCTACTAAACTTACAATTCATAATCTCAAAAATATTAAATCACTCGAATTTGAAATTCCAGAGCCTGGCGCTTATTTGCTAACAGGGACAAATGGGTCTGGCAAGACATCGTTGCTTACATGCCTCAGCCGTTTGCGAGATAGAAATGCGTTTCAAAAAGGATTTCGCTCATCATTTCATCAGTCGCTGGATTCCCATAGAGGAGCCTCTGTCAAATATGAGATCAATGGTCAGTCTGTTACTTATACTTATGTAGAAGAGCGTTGGGCACCGCTTCCGCGAAAAAACAGCGGATTACTAGCAACTTGTGGCTATCAGGCGGTTGATTACATAGCAGCCGATGCATCGCGAGTTATGCCACAGCAAAACCAATTCACTCCTCAACGTGTAAAACCCACAAGTGACGCGCTCCGTAGCGCGATGAACACCATTTTTTCAACAGATAAGTTTTCAGAGCTTTGTTATATAAATCTAAATCGAGGTGGCGTAGAGAAGGCTTACGTTATCAGGCAGCCACCTCTTGGCAACAAGCCAGTGGCTTATTATTCAGAGCGCAACTTTAGCTTAGGTGAGCTGTGTGTTCTAAAACTGCTACTAACTTTAGAGGGCATTCAGAATGACTCGTTAGTTTTGATTGATGAGTTAGAGCTGGCAACTCACCCACGTGCTCAGACGCATCTCTTTTCTTATCTGAATAAAATAGCTCAAGAAAAAAACCTAACGATCATTTTTTCGACTCATTCAGTTAGCTTGATTAAAGGTACTGATCGAAAGCAGGTTTTATTTCTTGAAAATTCCAATGGGATAGTTAGCTGTAGTAAAGGCTGCTATCCAACGTACACGCTTGGCCACATTTCGTCTGGGGAAGAGGTTGCGCCGGACTGTGTTGTTTATGTAGAAGACGATTCAGCACAAAAATGTCTTAATGCCATGTTGGAGCTATATCGGCAGCAAACGGGTTTGGGTAAATTACTTCCGACTACCCTTGCGGTTTCCATTGGGGGATTTAGCAAGATATTGCAGTTCTTGGATAAAGCACCTCAAATGTTGCCGAGACATACCAAGATAATGGCTGCTCTTGATTTGGATGTTAAGGAGGAATCTCTTCTCGATTATCAGACAAGAAGTGACCATGAAAAGCTCGCCTTATTTCAACGATTAGAGGCCAAATTGACCTACCTCCCATGGACGCCAGAGGTTGGGCTAGTTGCATTGATTCGCGCTGACATAGCCGCACATGAAACAAATCTAAAAGCATATTTCTCAGACCATCGCGTCGTGATTCCGCATGATTGGGGTTCGGCTACTCTAGGCCTAACAAAAAAACCATTTCGAGAGGCTTGTAAAAAAGCCGTTTACGAATTGGGAGAATCATTAGAAACCCTTTTGGGGCGGCAGAACGACAGAGTTCGTGAAGACTTGTTCCGATACTTGGTGTTGCAAACCCATGAAACGAAGCAACATGACTTGCTTAGTTTTGTTGGGAAACTTATTCATTAGTTCGCGTAGGTCGTAATCTATGTTGAGCCGAATGAACTAAACGTATGGAGTGGAATTGCTTTTCATATCAGTCTCTACATGGTGGGCAACTTGTTGCCCACCTGATTTTAAGGTTTTGGATTTTGCTCTTCATCCCCTGAGCGCCGCCGAGTCGCGCAGGCTGGTCAGGGAATTCTGACGAATATGTTTGAGCACGTGGCCGCATAGCGGATCGTGCGAGTTTATGAGGAAGCCTGACCAGTCGAGCAACGCAGGGTACGCCGAAGGCGCGGCAAACCGGGGTCGCCTTCTTTTTGGTTACTTTTTCTTTGGCGAAGCAAGAAAAAGTAACTAGCTGCCGGTCTACCACCGGCGAAGTTGATTTTGGTCATTCATGTTTCGATAAGGCCTTCGGCCTACTCAACACGAACGGACTTAATTGTCGGGCTATACCCGCACTACAAAATCACGTCGAGTTCTTCACCCGGATTATCCTCACCACCTCCGGTATCTTGCGCAAACTTCGCATGATGTTGGCGAGGTGCAGGCGGTTGTTCACTTCCAGCGTGAAATGCAGTGCGGTGTATTCGCCTTCATGGGTGAAGTTGATGTTCTCGATGTTGGCTTCCGCCTCGGAGATCGCGGCGGCAACTTTTGCCAGCACGCCGCGCCGGTTGGCGACCATCAGCTTGATGCTGACATCGAAAGGTCGGTTGATGTTCTTGTCCCACGCCACATCCAGCCATTGTTCCGCGCCGCTGCGCCCGCGGCGCAAGGTCGGGCAGTCGTGGGTGTGCACGATCAGTCCCTGCCCGCTTTTGATCACGCCGATGATCGGGTCGCCGGGGATCGGGCGGCAACACGGGGCAAACTGCACGGCCATTCCTTCCGTGCCTTGTATGGTCACCACCGCGTGGGAGGCAGGTTCTCCAACAGACGTATCGCCGATGTGTGCCAGCTGCCGTGCCACGACCATGTTGAGGCGGCGGCCCAGGCCGATGTCGGCGAGAATTTCCTGCCGTGTTTTTACGCCGGTGTCCTTGAGCAATTTATTCCAGTGCGCTTCATTCATGTCCTGGGGTTTGATGCCCAGTGTGTTCAGCGCCTGATTGAGCAGGCGTTCGCCGAGTTTCGCGGATTCGCCCGACTGCATGGTTTTCAGGAAGTGCCGGATGTGGCTGCGCGCCTTGCTGGTGGCCACATAGCCCAGCCAGGCCGGATTGGGGTTGGCGTTGGGCGCGGTGATCACTTCCACGCGATCGCCATTCCTCAGCTCGGTGCGCAACGGCACCAGCTCATGATTCACCTTGACGGCGATGCAGCGATTGCCGATGTCGGTATGCACGCTGTAGGCAAAATCCACTCCGGTCGCGCCGCGCGGCAGCGAAAGTATCTTGCCCTTGGGCGTGAACACGTAGACCTCGTCGGGGAACAAATCCACCTTGAGATGTTCGAGGAATTCTGACGAGTCGGTGCTCTGGCTGAGGCTTTCCAGCAGCTCCTGCAGCCACTGGTGGGTCTTCTTGTGCAGGTCGTTGATCGAATCATGGCCGCTCTTGTACAGCCAGTGCGACGCGACGCCGGCTTCGGCGATCCTGTGCATCTCATGAGTGCGTATCTGGATTTCGATGGGTGTGCCGAACGGACCGAACAGTGTGGTGTGCAGTGATTGGTAACCGTTCACTTTGGGGATGGCGATGTAATCCTTGAACTTGCCGGGAATCGGTTTGTATAAACCATGCAGCGCGCCCAGCGCCACATAGCAGGCGGCAAAATCATTCACCAGCACACGGAAGCCGTAGATATCCAGCACCTCGGCAAAGGCCAGCGATTTGCTCTGCATCTTTTTGTAGATGCTGTAGATGTCTTTTTCCCTGCCGGTCACGTCCGCCTGGATTTTGAATTCAGCCAGCTTGTGCCGGATCGCCTCGAGTATCTTGCCGACCACTTCGCGGCGATTGCCGCGCGCCACCTGGAGTGCTTTCGCCAGCACCGCGTAGCGGTTGGGGTGCAAATGCTTGAAGCTCAGATCTTCCAGTTCGTGGTGCAGGTCGTTCAGGCCGAGCCGGTTGGCGATCGGTGCATAGATTTCCATGGTTTCGCGCGCGATGCGCTCGCGCTTGTCGGCCACCATGGAATCGAGCGTGCGCATGTTGTGCAGCCGGTCGGCCAG
Organism: uncultured Nitrosomonadales bacterium; assembly: GCA_903858965.1. GTDB lineage: Bacteria > Pseudomonadota > Gammaproteobacteria > Burkholderiales > Gallionellaceae > Gallionella. The sequence goes on from CAIOKY010000058.1 coordinate 6,929, forward strand.
CTTGATCAGGATGACGCGCACATCGCGCGCCATCGCCAGCAGCATCTTGCGGAAGTTTTCCGCCTGCGCGTCTTCGCGGGTCTCGAACTGGATGCGGTCCAGTTTGCTCAGGCCCTCGACCAGTTCCGCGACAGGCTTGCCGAATTTCTTGGCGACTTGTTCGGTAGTGACCTCGGTGTCTTCGACCACGTCGTGCAGCAACGCCGCGACGATCGCCTGCGCGTCGATGTGCAATGGCGCCAGGATGCGCGCGACGGCAATCGGGTGGGAGATATACGGGTCGCCGGAATGGCGCATCTGGCCTTGATGCGCGGCACGGCTGAACTCGATCGCTACACGGACGTGTTCGACATCCTTCGGTTTAAGATAGGAAGAGAGTTCATCTATTAATAGGTCTGCGTCGGCCATGCATTTTTCTTTTGGTCTCGGAGCACGTCAATGATGGCCAGCCAGGATTACGCCTGGCCGCGATTAAGGATTTCCTTGCCTACCTTGCCTTCGCTGATCTCGCGCAACGCGACGACGGTCGGCTTGTCCTTGATGTTCTCCACCAGATGCGCCGCTCCGTTAGCCAGTTGGCGCGCGCGATAAGCCGCGACCAGCGTCAGTTCAAAGCGGTTCGGGATTTGTGTGAGACATTCTTCGACGGTAATACGGGCCATGATTTACTCCGGTTTCTGTAACTGATTGATTAAGGCCTGATGGCGAGTCAATTGCTTCGCGCATGTCAGCTTGGCGGAAAGCACCACCGCACCGAGTTCGCGCAAGGCTTCGTTCAGGTTGTCGTTGATGATAACATAATCGAACTCGGCAATATGCGCGACATCCTCGCGCACCGCCGCCATGCGCTTGGCGATCACGGCATCGTTGTCCTTGCCGCGTCCTTTCAGGCGCTGCTCGAGCGCCTTCATCGAGGGCGGCAGGATGAAGATGCTGATGCAATCCGGGAACAGCCGCCGCACTTGCGCCGCGCCCTGCCAGTCGATCTCCAGCAGGATGTCGCGTCCTTTGGCTTTCTCCTGGCCGATCCAGGTTTGCGATGTCCCGTAAAGGTTGCCATAGACTTCGGCACTTTCCAGGAATTCGCCGCGTTTCGCCATCGCGAGAAATTCGTCGCGGCTGACAAAATGATAATCCTTGCCGTCCTGTTCGCCGGGGCGCGGATCGCGCGTGGTGTAGGAGACCGACAGATCGATGTGCGGATTGATGTCGAGCAGGGCATGTACCAGACTGGTCTTGCCGGCGCCGGAAGGCGCGCTGATGATGAATAGATTTCCCGGCATGTTTTGTTCCCTTATTCCAGATTTTGAATCTGTTCGCGCATCTGTTCGATGAGTATCTTCATCTCCATCGCGCTGCGCGATACTTCGGCATCGACCGACTTGGAGCCTAAGGTGTTTGCTTCGCGGTTGAGTTCCTGCATCAGGAAATCCAGACGTTTTCCCACCGCGCCACCATGAGAGAGGATGCGGCGCATCTCGGAGAGATGGCTGGCAAGCCGCGACAATTCTTCATCCACATCGATCTTGCTGGCGAACAACGCGATCTCCTGGCGGATGCGTTCGTCGTCCGCATTTTGCACCGCGTCGCGCAAACGGGCGGTGAGCTTCTGTTCATAGGCGGCGATCGCGGCAGGTACATGCGGCATCACGGCTGTGCGCAATGATTCGATCTTGTCCACGCGTTGCAGCAAAAAATCCTTGAGCTTTTCGCCCTCGCGGGCGCGTGAAGCGGAAAATTCCTGCAGCACGGTTTGCAGCAGGCCGAGCAGCATGTCGCGCAATTCGTCAGTTGAAGCGGTGGGCGTTTCCAGTACTCCGTCCCAGCGCAGCACATCGGCCACACTGAGACTGTGCGCGTCCGGCAGCACAGCCCGCACTTCCTTGTTCCAGGCGGCGAGTTGCTGCAGCATGTTGCGATTCAGCGCAGCACCGCTTTGCGCAGATCGCGCCGCATAATTGATGCGGCACTCCACTTTGCCGCGCTGCAATTGCGCGCTGATCGCTTCGCGCAATACACTTTCAAAGACGCGCAGTTCATCCGGCATGCGCAACTGGATGTCCAGATAGCGATGGTTGACGGCACGCAACTCCAGCGATACCGAGCCGCTGTCGAGTTCCGCGCTGGCAATGGCATAACCGGTCATACTTAAAATCATGGCAAGGGCTTCCAAATAAAAAAGGCTGTGCTGGAGGGGCGCATTATATTACGATTGCAGCCTGTTAAATTTTCGCCTTGTTTAAGTCCCGCCGTTTACCCATGAACTTTTCGATACATCAGGCCAGCCATATCGGTAATCGCAAATTCAACCAGGATCGCGTTGCCTATGCATACAGTAACGACGCGCTGCTGCTGGTCTTGGCGGATGGCATGGGCGGGCACATGCACGGCGAATTGGCCGCAAGCCTGACCATAGAGACATTCGTCGAATCGTTCGGTCGGCATGCGCAGTCGCGTATCGACGATCCCGAGGAATTTATTTCCAGCACGATGAGTTACGCCCACGAGCGTATCATGAAGCTCCCGCATGACCATGGTATGGGCGGATTCCCGGGGACAACCTGCGTTGCCGTCTTGATACAGGATGGCATGGTGTATTGGGGACACGCGGGCGACTCCCGCTTTTACCTGCTGCGCGACGGGGAGGTGCTGCTCAGGACGAAGGATCATTCAGCGGTACAGCAATGGCTCGAGTCGGGTATCATTTCCGCCGAAGAAGCGCGCCGCCACCCGCAGCGCAATCAAATCACCAACTGCCTTGGCGGTATTCAGGGCACGTTCTATGTGGAGCCGGGTGGATGCACCGCGTTGCAATCCGGCGATGTGGTATTGCTTGGCAGTGATGGCCTGTGGGGCCCGTTCTCGGACGAGGAATTGGTTGCCGCATTTGCGTCAAGGCCTGTCGCCGATGTGCTGGACAGCCTGCTCGTAGCTGCCCTGGAGCGCGAACGCGGACATTCGGATAATGTCACCGGGCTTGCGATGCGTTGGGGTAGCGATGAAGTTACCCATGATACTGTTGAGCCGGTCAGTCACGTTCTCGAGATTTTATAACGCCCACTTATCCCTTTCATCCTAATAACGAGAATCCATCATGCGCCCCAGTCAAAGATCGTCCAACCAGTTGCGCAAAATATGCATCACCCGTCACTACACCAAACATGCCGAAGGTTCCGTGCTGATCGAGTGCGGCGACACCAAAGTCATCTGTACCGCCAGTGTTGAAGAAAAAATCCCGCCGCATAAAAAAGGCAGCGGGGAAGGATGGATCACTGCCGAATACGGCATGTTGCCGCGCTCCACCGGTGAGCGTATGGGCCGGGAAGCCGCCAAGGGCAAGCAATCCGGGCGCACCCAGGAGATCCAGCGCCTGATCGGGCGCAGCTTGCGCGCCGTGGTGGACCTGAAAAAACTAGGCGAACGCACCATCCAGATCGACTGCGACGTGATCCAGGCCGACGGCGGCACGCGCACCGCCAGCATTACCGGCGCGTTTGTCGCATTGCATGACGCAGTGAGGGGCTTGCTCGGCAAAGGCCTGATCAAGGAATCTCCGCTCAAGGATTTCATCGCCGCGATCTCGGTCGGCATCTACCAGGGCAAGCCGGTGCTCGATCTGGATTATCTCGAAGATTCCGAATGCGATACCGACATGAACGTGGTGATGCTGGGCAACGGCCATTTTGTCGAGGTGCAGGGCACTGCCGAGGGCCATGCTTTTACGCGCGCCGAGATGGATGAGTTGCTGGAGCTGGCGAAGAGCGGCATTGCCGAATTGATCGCGATGCAAAAAGCTGCACTGGAGAAAGATTAGTTTTTGCTCGCGATGAGCAACCAGCAGGAGCCCGGCGCGACCGGGGTTATTTAACCATGCAAAAACTCGTCATCGCTTCCAACAATCCCGGCAAGCTGCGCGAATTCCAGTTCCTGTTGCAGCCTCTCGGCATCGAAGTACTGACCCAGGCGCAACTCGGCATCGCCGAAGCCGCAGAGCCGCACGTTACTTTCATCGAGAACGCTCTTGCCAAGGCGCGCCACGTCAGCCGCTTGAGCGGCTTGCCCGCGCTGGCGGATGATTCCGGCATCTGTGTCACCGCACTGGACGGTGCGCCCGGTGTGTTGTCGGCTCGCTATGCCGGCGACGCTCCAAAATCAGATCAACGCAACAACGAAAAATTATTGCATGACATGCAGGGCGTGACAGATCGCCGCGCGCATTATTATTGTGTGTTGGTGCTGCTGCGCCACGCCGACGATCCGCAGCCGCTGATCGTCGAAGGCGAATGGCATGGCGAGATCGCGCATGAGGAATGTGGCGACGGCGGTTTCGGTTATGACCCGCTGTTCTGGCTGCCGGAGCTTGGCAAGACCAGTGCGCAACTGGAACGCGAACAAAAGCATGCAATCAGCCATAGAGGCAAGGCGCTGAAGGTGTTGTTGGAGAAGTTGAAGGTGGTGTGATTTTATAGGGCACAATAAACGAAGTGCATTGCTCTGGATGTTTAATGGATTCATACAGCGCAATACCCGTTGGTTATTGCGCCCTACGCGAGCTGAATGTGGTGGATCTGAAATTGCGGAACAAGCGGGCGGTGTGAATGATTGTACAATCGGTTTATGGCAAAACGGTAAGCTAAATCATCTATTTTGTTTAAATGAAAGGGGAATCAAATGCAGGCGTTCGGTGAGTGCAATAAAATGGGGCATTACGTTTTGATTTGTGTGGCTGTCGCACTAGTGTTTCTAATATCCGTTGGCAAGTTGGCTTCTGCTGCTGAGCAACCAACACATCCTGCGAATGAAAGTGAGTTTGTAGGCTATTGGAGAATCATCTTGATTGATAATGACCTACACAAAAGCGCAATCAAGAACGAACAAACTGGGTACTCAGACCCGTGCCAATTTTTTATTAATCTGCCTGACGGTTCTTGGCTGAATATTAGTCCAACGATAGTCAGGGGTGAGAAGGCGACAAAAATCAATTGTCCTTCGGGCAAGAATGAAATTGACAAGCTCATTCCAGTTTCTCTGTCAGTGAGCCAACATTTTAAATGGAGTAAACTTAACAATCAAAACGGTCTGTTCTACATATCTGATCCAGCGACCAAAAACGGGTTGTTATGGAAAGCAGATTACGTTGCAGAAGATTTGCCTGCAGTAGAGAAGTTTGGTTTTGATTTGAAGAAGGGTGACATGATTATGCAACTTGCTCGGCGTCTTGGGCCGGCTGAAATAGCGCCAGTTTGGCCAATGATTCTGCGACCAGTACAGCAATAAGAAAATGTAGGGTGCGCAGATTCATCCGCCCACGCGGGTGTTAAACAGCGTGGGAATAAAAGTCGTCCCCACCCTGCGCATCCAACATCCATGACAACTCACCTCCTCCATCCCGTTGCCCTCAAATCACAAACGGTGAAATTCAAGGCTTTGCCGCCGCTGTCGCTATACATCCACATTCCGTGGTGCGTGCGCAAATGTCCCTATTGCGATTTCAATTCTCATGAGGCGCGCGGCACGTTGCCTGAGCAGGAATACGTCGCGGCACTGATACGCGATCTGGAGATGGCGCTGCCGCTGATCTGGGGGCGCAAGGTTTATACGGTGTTTTTCGGTGGCGGCACGCCCAGCTTGTTGAGCGGTGCGAGTGTCGACAAAATCATCCGCAGCGAGCGCATGCTGCTGCCGTTGAGCGGGAGTGCGGAGATCACGCTGGAGGCGAATCCTGGCACGGTCGAGGCGGCGCGCTTTGCGGCGTATCGCGAAGCGGGAGTGAACAGGCTGTCGATGGGCATCCAGAGTTTCAACGATGTGCATCTGCAAGCGCTGGGACGCATCCACTCTGCCGATGAAGCCAAGCGCGCGATTGAAATAGCGCAACAGCATTTCGACAATCTCAATCTCGACCTGATGTACGCATTGCCCAACCAGACTCTGGAGCAAGCGCTGCAGGATGTGCAAACCGCGCTGTCATTCGCGCCGCAGCATCTGTCTTGTTACCACCTGACGCTGGAGCCGAATACGCTGTTCCATCGCAATCCGCCTTCGCTGCCGGATGACGATATGAGTAGTGATATGCAGCAGCACATCGAAGGACTGCTGGCAACACATGGCTACGAGCATTACGAGACTTCTGCTTTTGCGCAACCGAAGCAACGCGCCAAACACAATCTCAATTACTGGCAATTCGGCGATTACCTGGGCATAGGCGCGGGCGCGCACAGCAAACTGAGCTTCCCGGACAAGGTCATTCGCCAGGCACGCTACAAGCAACCGCAAGCGTATATGCAACAAGTGGTCAAGGACGCGCCTATCCAAGTGGAAAACGAAGTCAGTCGTGACGAGCTGGGATTCGAGTTCATGATGAACGCGCTTCGCTTGAATGAAGGCTTTGACAGTGTGCTGTTCCAGGAGCGCACCAGCCTGCCGTTGTTGAGTATTCAGCGCGAACTGGCCGATGCAGAAAAACGCGGTTTGTTATTTCGGGATCATCAGCGCATCGCACCGACTAAGTTAGGGCAACGGTTCCTGAATGACCTGCTGGAGATATTCATCCGGGAAACCGTATAACGCATGCGCTCTATGAATCGATGCGTGCGCCTTCAAACCCGCATTGCCGCCATGCCTCATACACGGCCACCGCGACGGTGTTGGAAAGGTTCAGGCTGCGATTGTCGGGCAGCATCGGCAGGCGCACGCGCTGTCCGGCATTGAACTGGGCGAGCACGTCAGCGGGCAGGCCGCGGCTCTCCGGGCCGAACAGGAACGCATCACCTGATTTGTAACACAATTGATGGAAGGCTTGTGAGCCCTTGGTGGTGAGCGCGAATATCCCTGCAGGCTTTGCAGCGCAATGCCGAGGCAAAGGATGCGTTCAAGCGTGCACTCGATACACAAACGCTCAGTCCGGATTTGCAGGCGTTCGTGCAACAGAAACTCAAAGGACTATGAGCAAGGTTTAGTGTTTATTTCTGCAGCGAACCCGAATGCGGCAATGTCCTTGCCACTACCCATGCACTGATTTCAATCGCGCCTTTTTTCGATACTGCTTCGGCAAGCGCGTTCAGGCTGGCCCCGGTAGTCAGCACATCATCCACCAGCGCAACACGTTTGCCGGTCAGATCCATATCGCAGCAAAATGCATTGCGCACGTTTTTCTTGCGTTCTTTCCACGGCAAGGCGGATTGCGGCGGGGTGTCGCGCACACGCTGGCATGCGTTAGTCAATAGCTTGAGTTTTGTGTCGCGGGCAACAGTTTGGGCAAGCAACAGCGATTGGTTGAAACCGCGTTCCCTCAATTTGACGGGATGCAGTGGCATCGCAATGAGATAATCCGGCAAATCATTTTTATCGATGCGATGCAGTAGTTTTCCCCCGAAGGTGTGCGCCAATGCCAGTTGTTCGCCGTACTTCATGTCCTGGATCAGCTTGTCGAGCGGGAAGGCATAGCCGAATACCGCAGTGGTACGACTGAACAACGGCGGATGGGTCAGGCAGTGTCCGCACACTTCGCCAGCGGGAGTCGGCAAGGCGCAGACAGGGCAATGCAGCGCGTTAAGGTAGGGTAGCGCTGCGTCACAGGCATTACACCACAGGCCGTCGCGGCTCATGCTGCCGCACAGTACACAAGGCTGACCGGGCAGGACTTGGTTAAATCCTGTGCGAATGTTCAGGAAATTTCCGTCTAAAATTGACAAGACCTTGCCCTTTCCATCATCATCCTTTCCGGAACGATGCGCTGTTGCCTTAAATCACAGTGTATCCGTCACTCAGCATAACCAGCCTGGCCCGAAATTAATACCCAAATTATGAACTGCCAAAATGAATATACAGACTATCGAATTTATTCGCCCCATTAAAAAACCTGCCGAGCCGAACGCCGCTTCTTCTCAACGCTGGAAGGTAGAAGACGTGGAAGTTTTATTCAAGCTGCCGTTCGCAGACCTGATGTTCCGCGCGCAGCAAGTACATCGCGAGAATTTCGATCCTAACGCGGTACAGCTCTCCACGCTGTTGTCGATCAAGACCGGCGGTTGCTCGGAGGACTGTGGTTATTGCCCGCAATCGGCGTTCCACTCCACGGGTGTGGAAAACAGGAAGATGCTGGAAGTGGGCGAAGTGGTCAAGGCCGCAAAAGCGGCACAACAAAGCGGTGCGGGCCGGTTTTGCATGGGTGCCGCATGGCGAGAACCCAGCGATGCCGACATGCTCAGCGTGGTCGAGATGGTCAAGGCAGTACACGGCTTGGGCATGGAGACCTGTGCGACGTTGGGCATGTTGAACGACAAGCAGACTTCACAATTACGTGATGCCGGGCTGGATTACTACAACCACAATCTGGATACCTCACCTGAATTCTACGGCGATATCATCAGCACGCGCGATTACCGGGATCGTTTGGATACACTGGAGCGGGTGCGCAAAGCCGGCATGCATGTATGCAGCGGCGGCATTGTCGGCATGGGCGAAAACCTCGCGCAGCGCGCCGGCCTGATCGCGCAACTGGCCAATCTCGATCCCTACCCGGAAAGCGTGCCGATCAATAATCTGGTCAAAGTAGAAGGCACACCACTGGCGAAAATCGAAGACCTTGATCCGCTGGACTTCGTGCGTACTATCGCGGTGGCGCGCATCACCATGCCTACTGCGCGCGTGCGGCTTTCCGCAGGACGGCAGCAGATGTCGGATGCGATACAGGCACTGTGTTTTTTGGCCGGGGCGAATTCGATTTTTTACGGGGAGCAATTGCTGACCACCGGCAACCCCGAAGTCGAGCGTGACCGCGCATTGCTGGACAAGCTGGGCATGTATCCGTTCGCGGGGAAGCATTAGACAGGCACGTTACCGGGAAATAACAGCAGCAGCATTCAATATATTACTGACAGGAATTTCATAAAATGAGGCAATCAACCATCACCATTGATGTCCGGATGGATCAAAAAAACAACCCCGAAGCTATTGCGTGGACTGCGACGGATTCAGGCGTCAAGGAAGCACAGCAAGCCAAAGCCATGATGCTGGCTTTCTGGGATGCGGACAAGAAATCCGCCCTGCATATTGATCTGTGGACCCGGGAAATGATGGTGGACGAGATGGCCGAGTTCTATTACCAGATGATGAGCACGATGGCGGATACGTTTAGCCGTGCGACAGCACACAAGGAATTCGTTGCGCACATGAAGAATTCCGCCAATGAATTCCACAAACAATACGTCGATCTGCGCAACAAGCAACAAAGAGCCTGAATCACTCAAGATTAATTGATGTCTTTTGCGGTACTCCAATCCGGGCTGGACCAACGTGCTGAGCAAGGTTTGCTGCGTAGTCGGCGCACGCTGCAAAGCCCCCAGTCGCCGCATATCGTCGTGGACGGCAAACCCTGTTTGTCCTTTTGCAGCAACGATTATCTCGGCCTGGCCAATCATCCGCAACTGATTGCGGCCTTGCAACAGGGCGCGCAGCAATATGGCACGGGTGCGGGTGCGGCACATCTGGTGAGCGGGCACATGCAACCGCACGAGCAGCTGGAATATGCTCTGGCAGATTTTGCCGGCAAGCCTGCCGCGTTATTGTTCTCCACCGGTTACATGGCCAATCTGGGCGTGGTGCAAGCGCTCGTTGGAAAAAACGATACGGTATTCGCCGACAAGTTGAACCACGCTTCGCTGAATGATGCGATGCTGTTGTCGCGCGCCAGCATCAAACGCTACCGGCACAACGATATGGCTCAGCTTGCGTCGTTGCTCGAACAAACGGAAAGTAGCCGCCCCGACACGGAGGGGTGTAACCCTTTAGCGCGGGAGGGACGGCTTGACGAGCATTCCCGCACTGAAGGCTATCGCCCACCGTGTCATACTCGTCGCCGCAAACTGGTCATCACCGATGCGGTGTTCAGCATGGATGGCGATCTTGCAAGGTTGCCGGAAATACTCGCATTGTGCGAACAACACGATGCCTGGCTGCTGGTCGATGACGCGCATGGTTTCGGTGTGCTGGGCGAACGAGGGCGAGGTTCGCTGGCGCATTTCGGCATTGCTTCACCGCGTATTATCTATATGGCGACGCTGGGCAAGGCGGCGGGAGTGTTCGGGGCTTTCGTCGCGGCAGAACAGGTGGTGATCGATACCCTGATCAATCATGCGCACAGCTATGTCTATACGACGGCTGCGCCGCCCGCCTTGGCGAGTGCGCTGCTGGCCAGCCTGCAGTTGATAGAACAAGGCGATGATAGGCGCACACACTTGCAGCAATTGATTGCGCAGCTACGTAACGGTTTGCACGATTTACGCTGGAAATTGATGCCCTCCGCGACCGCGATACAACCGTTGCTGATAAGCGACAATCGGGCGGCGCTGGACCTGAGCAATAAATTGCGCGAACGCGGTATCTGGGTTGCGGCGATACGTCCACCCACCGTGCCGCAGGGTACCGCGCGCTTGCGCATCACGCTTTCTGCCGCGCATGGCCTGGCGGATGTGAAACACTTGATCGAGTTGCTGCATGAGCTTGCACGTTGACCACTACGAATATACGGGCTCGGATAACAGCGGCACGCCACTGTTACTGATCCACGGCTGGGGCATGCATGGCGGGATGTGGAGCGGGGTCGCGGAAAAACTTGCGCAACATTCCGATGTGTATGCAGTGGATTTGCCCGGGCATGGATTTAGCGTGGATCAACCCTGTTTAACATCGGCTGCGACTTTGGACGCCATAGTCGATGAGTTATCTGCGCAATTCGATACCCCGCTTTATGTTTGTGGCTGGTCGCTGGGCGGACAGATCGCATTGCGCTGGGCGATGCGGTACCCGCAGCAAGTGGAACGATTGGTGACAGTTGCCGGAACGCCGAGTTTTGTGCGCCGTGCAGGATGGTTTCATGCGTTGAGTGCGGAAATCCTGCAGGAGTTTGCGGACAATTTGCAGCATCACTACGTGCTGACCTTGAAACGATTTTTGGTATTGCAGGTGCGCGGCGGCGAGCAGGAGCGGGAGTGGTTGTCGGTATTGCGCAACGGATTATTCAGCCGGGGTGAACCCGACCTGAGCGCGTTGCAAGCAGGACTGGAGATATTACGCGGCAGCGATCTGCGCAGCGCGTTGCAGGGTATCGGCCAGGCTGTGCTGGTGTTGGCCGGCGAGCGTGATACGCTGATACCGCTACAAGCCTCGCAATATCTGGCAAATAACATTTCGAACGCGCGCTTGGCGGTGATCAAGGGTGCTGCACATGCGCCCTTCCTGTCGCATCCTGATGAGTTTGTAAGACATGTGGTGAATTTTCTGAACGACGAGTGAGCATGGATGAATATTTGATCGATAAGCGGCATATGCGCAGCGCCTTCAGCCGTGCGTCGGCGGGCTATGATGCGGCAGCGGTGCTGCAGCGCGAGGTGTGCACGCGGATGCTGGAACGCCTGGAATATATCAAGCTGCAACCATCGCTCATCCTGGATGCGGGCAGCGGCACGGCTTGGGGCGCGCGCCGCCTGGCACAGCGTTATCCGGCTGCGCAGGTGATCGAGCTGGACATCGCCATCGGTATGCTGAAAGCCGCGCGCGGACATTCCGGCTGGTGGCAGAAACTGTTCGGCGGAGCAAAGCAGGTGCAACTATGTGCGGATATGGAAGTCCTGCCGTTCGCGTCGAATGGCCTGGAATTGCTTTGGTCCAACCTGGCAATGCAGTGGTGCAACGATTTGCCCGCGACCTGCGTCGAATTGCACCGCGTATTGAAAGTCGATGGCTTGTTGATGTTCAGCACGTTCGGGCCGGATACGCTGAAAGAGCTGAGAATGGCATTCAATGGCGTGGACCAACACAACCATCTTAACCGTTTTGCGGATATGCACGACATCGGTGACATGCTGGTGCAAGCCGGGTTTGCCGATCCGGTGATGGACATGGAATACATCACACTTACTTATAATGATGTGCGCGGCGTGTTGCAAGACCTCAAAGCCATAGGTGCGCACAACGCCACCGCAGGGCGCGGTCAAGGGTTGATGGGTAAAAACGCCTGGGCACGCCTCGTGGAAAATTATGAGCGCTTGCGCAGTAACGGCAAGTTACCTGCGACCTTCGAGGTGGTGTACGGCCACGCATGGAAGCCGCAGCCGCGTACGACCAAGGATGGGGCGGCGATCATCAGAACTTCATTCAAGCTGAAATGAATTATTTTGTCACCGGCACGGACACCGGGGTCGGCAAGACACTGATCAGCTGTGCGCTGCTGCGTGGTTTTGCCGCACAAGGCAAGCGTGTGGCCGGGATGAAGCCGGTTGCGGCGGGTTGTAATGCCGAGGAACAGAACGAGGACGTGTTGCAATTGCGTGCTGCAGGAAACATTGCGGTGGGCTACGGGCAGATCAATCCGTACTTGTTCCTTCAGGCGATCGCGCCGCATATCGCCGCACAGCGCGCCGGTGTCATCATACAATTCTCGCGCATTGCACAGTCTTATCAGGAATTGGCCGTGCAGGCGGATGTGGTGATCGTGGAGGGTGCGGGCGGTTTATTGGTGCCGCTCAATGCGCAGCAGGATAGTGCCGATCTGGTTCAGGAATTGGGCCTGCCGGTCATCCTGGTGGTGGGAATGCGCCTCGGTTGCTTGAACCATGCGTTGCTGACCGTTGAGGCGATCGCTGCGCGTGGTTTGGCCCTGGCGGGTTGGGTGGCAAATGTGATCGATGCCGACATGACATTGATTGCGGAAAATATCGCCGCGCTGCAACAACGAATCACGGTGCCGTTGCTGGGCGAGGTACCTTACATGACGCAACCTGATGCGCATGCTGCGGCCGGGCATTTGCATCTGGAACGCCTGGAACCATAATTGCCGTGCTTGTTATACTTGCCGGAAAACTCCGGCCTGTAAGTGTGTTAAATGGATAAACCATGTACTTTACGAAAATGATGCGCCAGTTATTTTTCCTGCTATTGATCGCTCTGCTGGCCGGTTGCGATAAACCCGCACAGCCCGCCCGTTTTCACGCGGGTGATGTAACCGGAAAATATGCCCAGGCCGATTTCCATCTGACGGATCACAATGGCAAGCCACGCAGCCTGAGCGATTTTCGCGGCAAGGTGGTGGTGGTGTTTTTCGGTTATACCCATTGTCCCGACGTTTGTCCCACGACACTGGCCAATCTGGCGCATACCCTGCGCCTGTTGGGTAAGGATGCAGACCGGGTGCAGGTATTGTTCGTCACGATCGATCCGGAACGCGACACTCGTGAAATCCTCGCGCAATTCGTGCCGGCCTTTCATCCGGCATTCCTGGGTTTGTACGGCGACGCCCAGGCAACGGCGATTACAGCGAAAAATTTTATGGTCGACTACCAAAAGGTCCCGGCCAAAAAAGGCTATTTCATGGACCACACGACGTTCACTTATCTGATTGATACGCAGGGCAGGGTGCGTTTGCTGGCCGGGGAGAGAGAATCAGACGATTGGCTGGCGCAGGACATCCGGCTGCTGTTGGCGAGCACGCGTTGACAGGCTGCGGTATCATTAGGCCATGGCAATAAATCAATCGGTTTGGGGGATCGTCATGAAGACTAAGTCAGCGGCTGATCGTTTGCTGTTCCACAAAAAGACACGCAATAAACAATTGACCGGTGCGCTTTATGGCTGAGGCGAACGGCGATTTGTTGCCCAGTAAATTGTTCGCGCTGTTGCGCGAATCGCGCTGGATATTGCTGGTCGCCTGCGCGCTGTATTTCACCATCGCATTGTACGGATACAACCCATCCGATCCGGCCTGGTCGCATAGCGTCAGTGGCATGCACACCAGCAATCCGGGCGGCGTGATGGGCGCATACCTATCTGACATATTATTCTACCTGTTTGGTTTCTCCGCCTGGTGGTGGGTGCTGTTCATGCTGCAGCGCGTGTGGGCGGGCTACCATAATCTGCGCGCCGACAGCATTTTCTGCAAGCGAACATTCCTGGTCTCAGTCGCCGGGTTTGCCGCGTTGCTGTTTGCCAGCAGCGCGCTTGAAGCGATGCGCCTGTACAGCATGAAAGTCGCGCTGCCGCTGGCACATGGTGGAATGTTCGGCACGGTGTTGGGCAACGCCCTGACCCGCATGTTCGGCTTTACCGGTGCGACGCTGCTGCTGCTGGCCTTGATCGCTACGAGTTTGAGTGTGTTCAGCGGATTGTCCTGGCTGCGTTTTGTCGACAGGCTGGGTGAACTGCTGGAGACCGCTTATCAACGCGCGCGTTTGGCTTGGCAGACGCGCCAGGACCGGCGTATCGGCATGCAGGCAACGCATGAACGCATCGTTGTAGTCGAAGAAGAAAAAAAGAAGCGTGACGAAGAACACCATCCGATACATATAGAAATGCCACTGATGGAAGTGGCCAGGTCGGCCCGTGTCATCGAAGAGAAGCAGGTTCCGCTGTTCGCCGATATGCCCGATTCTCCGCTGCCGCCGCTGCATTTGCTGGACCAGGCCGCGCGCCAAGTTGAAACCGTTTCGGCCGACACGCTGGAATTCACCTCGCGCCTGATCGAACGCAAACTGAAAGATTTCGGTGTGGAAGTCAAAGTCGTCGCTGCATATCCCGGCCCGGTGATCACGCGTTACGAGATCGACCCCGCTGTCGGTGTGAAGGGCAGCCAGATCACCAATCTGGTGAAGGATCTGGCACGCGCATTGTCGGTGGTCAGCATACGCCTGGTTGAGACGATACCAGGCAAGGCGTACATGGCATTGGAGTTACCCAATGCGAAGCGCCAGATCGTGCAGCTCTCAGAAATACTCGGTTCGCAGGTCTATGCTGACATGCATTCCGCGCTGACCATCGCGATGGGCAAGGATATCGCCGGCAAGCCGGTGGTCGCCGATCTGGCCAGGATGCCGCACGTGTTGGTTGCGGGCACGACCGGTTCCGGCAAGTCAGTGGCGATCAACGCGATGATCCTGAGCCTGTTGTACAAGGCCACGCCCCAGCAAGTCAGGTTGTTGCTGATCGATCCGAAGATGCTTGAGTTGTCGGTGTATGAAGGCATCCCGCACCTGCTCGCGCCGGTGGTGACGGACATGCGCCAGGCTGCATCCGGGCTCAACTGGTGCGTGCAGGAAATGGACCGGCGCTACCGGCTGATGTCTGCGCTGGGCGTGCGCAACATCGCCGGTTATAACCAGAAAGTGCGCGATGCCGTGAAGGACAAGAAGCCGCTCACCAACCCGTTCACACTGACGCCGGAAAATCCGGAGCCGCTGGAAGAATTGCCGCTGATCGTGGTGTTCATCGACGAACTTGCCGACCTGATGATGGTGGTGGGCAAGAAGATCGAGGAACTGATCGCGCGCCTGGCACAGAAAGCGCGTGCTTCCGGCATGCATCTGGTGCTGGCTACACAGCGCCCTTCGGTGGATGTCATCACCGGGCTGATCAAGGCCAACGTGCCGACGCGCGTGGCATTCCAGGTATCGAGCAAGATCGACTCGCGCACGATACTTGACCAGATGGGCGCGGAAGCATTGCTCGGCCAGGGCGACATGCTGTACCTGCCGCCGGGCAGCGGTTATCCGCAACGCGTGCACGGTGCGTTCGTGTCCGACCAGGAAGTGCACCGCGTCGCCGAATATCTCAAGTCGCAAGGCGCGCCACAATACATCGACGGCGTTCTCAATTCGCTTGATGAATCTTCTGATGAAGGCGGCGCGGTAGGCGACAGCCTGGATGCGGAAGCCGACCCGCTGTACGACCAGGCGGTGGAGATCGTGCTGAAGAATCGTCGTGCCTCGATCTCGCTGGTGCAGCGCCATTTGCGTATCGGCTACAACCGTGCCGCGCGGCTGGTCGAGCAAATGGAAGCGGCAGGCCTGGTTTCGGCGATGCAGAGCAACGGCAACCGCGAAGTGCTTGCCCCTGCGAGGCAGAATTGAGGATCAAGAGAGCCATCAGTATCGTTCTAGCTTGATCTCTAATCTTGGCTCCCGAATGCTATAACGATATGACCAGATATATTTTTGCGTTTCTGCTGCTGTTTGCTGTGCCGATGTCTGCTCACGCCAGCGCCATCGAGAAACTCAAGACCTTCATTGCCGCAACACATTCAGCGCAGGCCGATTTCACCCAGGAAGTGCTGGACCAGAACGGCAAGCGTATCCAGAGCGCGAACGGCATCATGCAGTTCCAGCGTCCCGGCAAATTCCGCTGGTCCTATCAAAAACCTTATGAGCAGCTCATCATCGGCGATGGCGCAAAATTCTGGCTGTACGACGTGGACCTGAATCAGGTGACGGTCAGGAAACTGGACACGGCGCTAGGCAGCAGTCCCGCTGCACTGCTCTCCGGCAACAATGAGATCGAGCGCGGCTTCACGCTGACCGAGAATGGCAACAAGGACGGACTGGAATGGCTGCAAGCCACACCCAAAAGCCAAGGCAATAACGAGCAAGACAGCAGCTTCAACAAGATACTCATGGCATTTAATGCGCAATCGGAATTGGCCGTGATGGAGCTGAACGATATGTTCGGGCACAAGACCGTGCTGCGTTTTTCCGCGATGCAGCGCAACCCGAAGATACCGGAGCAGCAGTTCCATTTCACTCCGCCCAAGGGTGCGGATGTGCTGAGCGACTAGTGCCGCTTTATGCAAACTGACAGCCTGTTTGATCCTGTTTCGCCAGCTACGCCTTTGGCGGAACGCCTGCGCCCCAAGCACATAGATGAATTGGTTGGCCAGTCGCACCTGTTGGGCGAAGGCAGGCCGTTGCGTCTGGCATTTCAATCCGGCAAGCTGCATTCGATGATCCTGTGGGGGCCGCCGGGTGTGGGCAAGACCACGCTGGCGCGGTTGATGGCTTCGGCTTTCGATGCGGAGTTTGTGCCGCTTTCGGCAGTGCTGTCCGGTGTGAAGGACATCCGCGAAGCGATCGCGCAGGCGCAACTGATGTTGCAGCAGCATGGCCGCCACACCATCCTGTTCGTCGATGAAGTGCACAGGTTCAACAAGTCGCAACAGGATGCCTTCCTGCCTTTTGTTGAACAAGGTTTGGTAACCTTTATCGGCGCGACCACCGAGAACCCTTCCTTTGAGGTGAACAACGCGCTGCTGTCGCGCGCGCAGGTGTATGTGTTGCATGCATTGTCAGCGGAAGAGTTGGAACAGTTGTTCGAGCATGCACAGAAAGTTGCCTTGCAGGAATTGGCATTCGACGATGACGCACGCGAGCGCATCATCGGTTACGCCGACGGCGATGCGCGCAGATTGCTCAATGTGCTGGAACAAGTGCAAACCGCCGCACAGACTGCTGGCGTAAAAAAAATTGACGGTGCATTCCTCGACAACACACTGGCGCAAAGCCTGCGCCGCTTCGACAAGGGCGGCGAGGCGTTCTACGACCAGATCTCCGCACTGCACAAATCAGTGCGCGGCTCCAATCCGGATGCGGCACTGTACTGGCTGGTGCGCATGCTGGACGGCGGCGCCGACCCGCGCTATCTGGCGCGGCGCATCGTGCGCATGGCGTGGGAAGACATCGGCCTGGCCGATCCGCGCGCGATACAACTGACGCAGGATGCTGCGCTGACTTATGAACGGCTCGGCTCGCCGGAAGGCGAACTGGCGCTGGCGCAGGCGATTTTGTACCTGGCCTGCGCGCCCAAGTCGAACGCCGGCTATGTCGCGTATAATGCCGCGCGCGCTTTCATCGCCCAGGACGGCTCGCGCGAAGTGCCGTTGCATCTGCGCAACGCACCGACCAAATTGATGAAGCAGCTCGACTACGGCAAGGGTTACCGTTACGCGCACAACGAGGAAGAAGGTTATGCGGCGGGCGAGAATTATTTCCCCGATGACATGCCGGAGGTGGGTTTTTATCAGCCTACCGATCACGGACTGGAAGCGAAGATCGCCGAGAAACTGGCGCATTTGCGCGAACTCGACAAAGCGGCAAAAAACAAAAAAGGATAAAGCAGTATGTTGGATATTCAGTCTTTACGAAATGATTTGACAGGCGTCGCTTCACGTCTTGCTACGCGCGGCTTTATATTAGATGTGGCGCGTTTCCAAGAACTCGAAGCACAGCGCAAATCCATACAGACACGCACACAGGAATTGCAGGCCAAGCGCAACAGCTCGTCCAAATTGATCGGGCAGGCCAAAGCCAAGGGCGAGGATATATCGGCCATCATGGCAGAGGTTGCGACACTGGGAGACGAACTCAAGCAGGCGGAGGAGCAGTTGGGCGCAGTGCAGACTGCATTGCAGCAGTTGTTGGAAGTGATTCCAAACATGCCGCACAGCAGCGTGCCGGAAGGCAAATCGGATGCGGATAATTTCGAAGTGCGCAAGGTTGGCAAGATTCCCCAGTTTGGTTTTGCGGTGAAGGATCACGTCGATCTGGGTGAGAAGCTCGGGCTGGATTTCGACACTGCCACCAAGATTTCCGGTGCACGTTTTTCATTGTTAAAAGGACCGCTGGCGCGATTGCATCGCGCGCTCGCGCAGTTCATGCTGGACACACATTCCGAGCAGCACGGCTATACCGAGACCTATGTGCCTTATATGGTGAACGCGGATTCTATGCGTGGCACCGGGCAATTGCCGAAGTTTGAGGAGGATTTGTTCAAGGTACCGTTTGGCCTTGAAGAGCCGAATGCGGCAGAACAAACGCGCATCGGAAATTTAGATGATGCAGATTCAATTCGTGAATCGGTCAAGCAAAGATATTTCTATTTGATTCCTACTGCAGAGGTACCTGTGACCAACATCGTGCGCGACGAGATCGTGCCGCTGGAAAAGCTGCCGATGAAATTCGTCGCGCACACGCCGTGCTTCCGCAGCGAGGCGGGCTCCTATGGGCGCGATACGCGCGGCATGATACGCCAGCATCAGTTCGACAAGGTGGAGCTGGTGCAGATCGTGCATCCGGAAAAGTCTTACGAAGGCTTGGAAGAATTGCTCGGCCACGCCGAAACGATATTACAGAAATTGGGTTTGCCCTATCGCGTGGTGAAGCTGTGCACCGGCGACATGGGATTTTCCTCAGCGCTGACTTACGACATCGAGGTATGGCTGCCGGCGCAGAACACTTACCGCGAGATCTCTTCCTGTTCCAATTTCGAGGCGTTCCAGGCGCGGCGCATGCAAGCACGTTTCCGCAACGCGCAGGGCAAGCCGGAGTTGGTACATACGCTGAACGGTTCCGGTCTTGCTGTCGGACGCACGCTGGTCGCGGTGCTGGAGAATTATCAGCAGGCCGATGGCAGCGTGGTAATTCCGGAAGTGTTGCACCCCTATATGGGCGGCATCGAAAAACTCGTTCCCTAATTCATCCCTTAGGGCAGCAGGCGCGGCATCTGTTCCACCAGCCGGTATGAAACTTCTTCCGGCACGGCAGTTGGTTGGCCCGGTTCCAGACGCCTGAGCATGTCGTAGTAGCTGCGTATGCTTTCCACCAGTATCACTGCTTCGCCGCCGCGCGCATAACCGTGTTTCAGCGTGTTGTAATATTTCGGCCGGTTCAACAACGGCATCCATTTTTTCACGTCTGACCAGCTGTCCGGATTCAATCCGGCGCGACTGGTCAGGATGCGCGCGTCTTCCAGATGGCTATAGCCCTGATTGTAAGCGGCCAGAGCCAGCCAGGTGCGATCGGGCTCCGGGATGCGCCCCGGCATTTGCTCCTTGAGCAGCAACAGATATTCAGCTCCCGCGCGTATGCTTTCGCGCGCATCAAGGCGGTTATCTACATTCATCCGGTCGGCGGTATCGCCGGTCAGCATCATGATGCCGCGCACATTGGTATATGAGGTGGCGAGTGGGTTCCATTGCGATTCCTGATAGGCCAGCGCCGCCAGCAATCGCCAATCCTCGCCGGTCAGTGTGGCGGCTTCCTCGAACATGCGGCGGAAATGCGGCAGGACGGTATTGATCCCGCTAATAAAGGCCGCGGCATCCGTTTTACGCAACCGGTTGTTGTGACCGTAGTAGCGATCCAGCAAACGATGCAGCGTGCCGTCTTGCTGGATCCCGTCGAAAAATTTTTGCACCTGTTTGAGCAAATCAGGATCGGCATCTTCGGGGAATCCCCAGGCAAGTTTGGAAGGCGGGGCAATATCAAGACCCGCGACCAGGTTGGGGTGATAGTTGCGCGCATCGGCAAGCTGCAGTTCATTGGCGGCCACGCAATCCAGATTGCCGTCACTGACCTCGGCCAATAAATCTTTCGTGGTGCGATTGAGCAGGGTTTGCCACTGTAACGAGGGTAGATTCGTCTGCGCCTCGCGCAGTGCCGCCTCATGAGCCGATCCTGCTGTTACCGCCAATTGCCTGCCAGCAAGATCATCGAAACTTTTGATCGGCGGCCTGTCGCTGTTACACACCACCAATTCGCGCACAATCTGGTAGCTGGGGCCGAAATGCAGCGCAGCTGGGTTGCTCTCAGTGCGTAGCGGGACGGCAGCAAGGTGCGCCTCGTGTTTGCGTAACGCGACGAGTACCTTGTCTTGCGGCAGCGAAACAGTTTCGAGCGTGACATGCAATTGTTCTGCGAGCAATCGTGCCAACTCTCGCCCGAATTCCGCTTCCGGTCCTTGTGCGGTTTCCGGAACCAACACCACCAGCTTGCCGGAGGTCCATGGCGGAATTTGTTGATCGCAGGCGGCCAGCAACAGACACAGGCTGACAAGTAACGTTTGCAAACATCGAGTCGGGTTCCGCATGTGAACATTCTGCACGAAATTGGAGCTTGCTGGTAGAATGCGCGCCGCTGTTTGTCGACACACCCGGAGAGGTGGCAGAGTGGTCGAATGTACCTGACTCGAAATCAGGCGTAGCGTTTACGCTACCGTGGGTTCGAATCCCACCCTCTCCGCCATAGGCGTTCGGAATTTTGTGATATAAATACAAGATTCCACAAAAAATTATGATAGGCATATATCGCTGCTATCCTATTGTTAATATGCGATTAATAGATAGTTGTCGCAGGATGAGGTAAAATGATTAAATTCTGAGATAGCCTTATTTAGGGGCTAGAAGTAACCTAACTTTTACCCCCTTTGATGAACGGTGTAAGCAAACAAGCCAAAACCCCGCCTGTGACGAGTCCGAGCCTGCCTGGATTCTCTATCGATGCGAACGTATGCCGAAACCCTGCCTGCGAAAACTTCGGTATCTCTGAAGAAGACATCCAGCCGGCGAAATACGGTTATGAATACAAAATCACCAAAGGGGTCTTAAAA
>CAIOKY010000059.1 GCA_903858965.1 uncultured Nitrosomonadales bacterium
GAAATTAAGAACCGGCTATTTGGTACACTTATCCACAGCTGTTTGTTCTAAAAACAGCTCACGTACTTGGGTCAACGCAAAGTCGGCACGTTGGGTCAGTATTTAATCGGCGCATACATGCAGCGATCTTCTCGCGTATTGAAGTGTATCAGGCACCGCCGCAAAGGGTGCGCACCACCCTGGCCCATGCGCACGGTGGTGCGTAGCAGCCATCGTTGCAGAAAAAGGAAACGTGTACTCCAGCTGGAATGAAAGATTAGGCGGGCCGAAAACGAATATTTTTCGGCCTGCTTGCCGGATGCAATAGTTGATATTTAAAGACAACTGGCGGACCCAAAGGTAAGACAACCAGTTATCCTAACCAAGCAACCTAGGGACGGTTGCCAAATGGCTGATTAAAGCAGTTGCTTCAACTCACCGCTCTGGTACATCTCGGTCATGATGTCGGAGCCGCCAATGAATTCACCCTTGATATATAGCTGCGGGATTGTCGGCCAGTTTGCGTATTCTTTGATGCCCTGACGAATCTCCGAATCCTGCAAAACATCTACGGTGAACAATTCCTTCACGCCCAGTGCATTGAGGATGCCCACCGCATTTGCGGAAAAGCCGCACTGCGGAAATTGCGGATTGCCCTTCATATAGAGTACTACCGGATGTGTCGTGACTTGTTCGCGGATACGTTCTTGTACGTCTTTGCTCATGATGTTATTACCTTAATTAAATAGTCGGGAATTCTAGGTTGTCGTGATTACTGCGTCAAGCATAATGGCATCGGTGACGCTATTCAAATTCCCCCGGAACAAATTCCTGGGACAAATTCCGCAGACAAATTTTTTCGTAGCCGCTCATCAGTCCGATATTTTGGTAAAGTGCCCTGACTGAAATTGCCGCTCACCAATCCCGTGGGCAAAGCAAAAATAAGGGAAACCATGGAACCTTCTGTCTCACTCGAACTGGCCAAGCATACACTGATGATGCTCGGCATCATCCTTGCCGTTGGAACTTTCTCCGGCTTGATCGCCCGGCTGGTGCGGATACCGGATGTGGCGGTGTTTCTGCTGGCAGGGATGTTGCTTGGTCCAGGTATCTCGGGCTTGGTAAATATCAAAGCTGATTCCACAATCAATCAATTGATCATGATTTTCGGCTCCAGCTATATTCTGTTTGATGGTGGCGCTTCTGTTCGCATCAAGGTATTGAAAGAAGTCTGGATCACCATCGTGGTGATCTCCACCGCAGGTGTGCTGATCACTGCCGCGATCACCGGCGTGGCCGCCTGGTACTTTCTCGGACTTGCGCCCGCCGTCGCGTTGTTGCTTGGCACCGTAATCGCTTCCACCGACCCGGCCACGCTGGTTCCGGTGTTCAAACAGGTGCACATCAAGGATCGCGTGGCACAAACCGTCATGAGCGAATCCGCATTCAACGATGCGATGGGGGCCATCCTCACTTTTACCGTGCTGGGCATCGCAATGGGCGCGGGAGAGTTTTCTGCGGGTGACGCGATTATCGACCTGCTCAAACAATCGCTGCTGGGTATCCTGATTGGCGGCATACTCGGTTATCTGGCCGCATTTTTTATTTCGCATGAGAAGTTCGGCTTTCTCGCCGAGTTCGCTCCTGTGGTTACACTGATGGCTGTGATCTGCGCTTACATGAGCGCAGATGGCTTTCATTCCAGCGGGTTCATGGCAGTATTCGTGTTCGGCATCATGATAGGTAACCAGGAATCGCTGGGCTTCAAACTCACCCGGCGGGAAAATAACCTGCTGGAAGACTATGTGATCACCACTGCCTTCATCATGCGCATGTTCATCTTCATCCTGCTCGGCACGCAGGTGGATTTCGGACTGATGAACCAATACCTGCTCAACGGCGTCGCGGTAGTCGTGGTGTTCATGCTGGTAGCGCGCCCCGCTACGGTGTTTCTGTGCGCGTTGCCCGACCGTCGTGCCAAGTGGAGCTTCAGTGAGATGCTATTCATGTGCTGGACACGCGAGACCGGCGTGATTCCCGGCGCACTGGCCGGCATGCTGGTCGGCATGAAAGCCCCGGGCGCACAGATCATCGCTTCGGTGGCCTTCATTGCAATTCTGATGACTATCTTGATTCAGGCGACCACAACTAAATGGCTGGCGAGGAAACTGGGCTTGCTGGTGGAATGATGTATCTCTACCTATGAGTCTGCCGTTTCGGATGCCAAGGATTTATTCAATACCCGTGCATAGAAATATTGCACGAAACGGTTGGGATAAGCCATCACCAGCAGGGCAGTAAGAGTGATGCTGACCAACACCACCATATAGGTTACATCCCGGATCACTTCACCACCCGCAACGCCATACTCCAGCGGCAGAGTGGCCAGCACTGCGGCCGCCAGTCCTTTGGGTGCCATCATCGAGGTGATAGCGGCATCACGCAAACTGTAACTGGCGTCTTTGAAAATAAAACGAGTAAGCGCCAGGCGCATGGCATATACCATCAACACTATCGCGATCGCGGCATCAGCCAGGAGCGTATTACCAAAGTGGATTGAAATGCCGAGATAGACGAAGAAGTAGGTTTTCAGCAGAAATACCGCTTCGCTGTAGAACGCCAGGTCCATTTCATTCAGCGGCACAAGATTCTGATCGATATTGGAGATACGGTACAAACCAAACTTTTCGAAATTGGTCAGCGTGATGCCCAAGGCCAGCGCAGCGATCGCCCCTGAAAAGCCGAGCATCTCGGTCAAGCCATAGAGAATGAACACATAAGCAAGTGTAGAGGAAATAGTATTGGGAAAGTCGCGCACCTTGCCCAGCACCAGCAGCCAGCCGATGCCGCCCAGTACGCCGATTGCCGCCGCGAAGATCAGTGCGGCCAACACGCTGCCAACCAGCTTGCCCGGCTCGACGCCACCTTGCGTTTGTATCTGCAACAGGGCGAACACACCGACGATACTCAGCACGTCGGTCAGTGCGGATTCCAGCACCAGGACGGTGGCCGGTTTTTCCGACAGCCGCAATGCGCTCACCATCGGAATGACTACTGCTGAAGAAGTATTTCCCAACGTGACACCAAGCAACGTGGCGGGCAATAACGTCAGTCCCAGTGCATAAAAACCGATCGACGCAACAATGGCGGCAGTCAATACGAAACAGGCCATGGCCAATAAACCGGTCGTGCCCAGTGATTTGCCCAGTACGTCCAGATTCAGCGAAGTGCCGCCTTCAAACAGGATGACCACCAAGGCAATGGTGGCGATCAATGAACCTATCTTGCCAAAATCTTGCGGTGTAGTAATGCCCAACATCGGACCGATCACGATGCCGACCAGCATCAGGATCAACACGTCCGGAATATTGGTCTTGCGAAATTGCAGGGACAGGAAATGGGCAAAAAACACCATCAAGCCGATGACCAGGATCGTCGTAGACATTTCATTTTCTCCTGTTCGATAGGTCTTGGATTATACATGCCGGATTTTTGGCCATACCATGCATGCCGGAAATGACGCAAGCTGCAGATTGTAGGGGATCATGGTATCGCGATGAGCGAGGTTACACACGGGCCCTACTAAGCCGGCTTTCGCAACACGATCCCGCGAAACCAGCCCCCGGCAAGCAGTGGCTCATCGCTGATTAATTGCAGTGATGGCACCTCGCGCAGCACATCTTCAAACACGACATCCATGCGTGTGGCTATGCGGCGCGACAAAGGATTGAGCGCGCGGCGCAGCAAGGCGATTTGTTGCGGGCGCAGAAACTTGTCGAAGATGATAACGGTGCCGCCGGATTTAAGCACGCGCGCGGCCTCGCCCAGACATCGCGCGGGTTGTGGCACGACAGCCAGGATCAGATGCAGCACGATATGGTCGAACTGCGCATCGGGGAACGGCAAGGCCATGCTGTCGCCCAGCACCCACTCCACTTGCAAACCCGAGTCATGCTGCCTGGCACGCGACAGCATCGCGGCATTGAAATCCAGTGCGGTGTAATGATGCAATTTCGGCAGCAACGGCAGATCAAGACCCGTACCAATACCGCTCAGTAATACTTCCTTGGGCACATCCATTGGTAAAGATCGCAGTGACCGGATGCGTACCGCCCGCATTGGACGCGCAATGAACAAATCATAAATCGGCGCAATCAGGCTGTAGCTCCATCTGAGCATGGGATTCTCCCGATAGGGCAAGTCATGCTTCAGCATAAGTCTAGTCTAGCGCAAAAGTTCAATGCCGGAAATTTTGGCATGCGCAACAGCTTGTGTGAGTGCTTCGATAGCCTGCCCGCGGGTAAAACTCTTGCGCCATGCCAGCGCAATGCGACGTGACGGTGCAGGATTGCTGAATGGAATCACCTTCAGCGACTTGCTACGGTAGCGCGCGCTGTTCGCCGAAGCAGGCAACACGGTAATGCCCAAACCGGAAGCCACCATGTTGCGTATTGTTTCGAGCGAGGTGCCTTGCTGTATCTCCGCACCCTTGCGGTTGAGGTCCGGACAGGCTTCGGCGACCTGATTGCTGAAGCAATGCCCCGAATCAAGCAACAACACCTTTTCTGCGGAAAGTTCCTGCGCCTTGATGCTGCGCCGGTTGGCCCAGTGATGATCATTGCCGACCACCACTTCGAAAGGTTCATCATACAAAGGTTGAGTAACAATGCCGTTATCGCCGTATGGCAGCGCGATGATGATGACGTCGAGCTTGCCGTTGCGCAACAGAGCATCCAGATTGGCCGTGATGTTTTCTTCAACTTCCAGCGGCATGTTCGGAGCGAGCTTCTTCAGTGCGGGGATCAGGTCGGGTAGAAGGTAAGGACCCACGCTATAGATAATCCCGACGCGCAACACACCCGACAGCTGGTCGTTGCCCTGCTTGGCAATCTCGCGGATGTGCGCCGCCTCTTCGAGTACACGCTGTGCCTGCTCTACGATCTGCACACCGATAGGAGTGACAGAGACTTCGTTTTTGCCACGCTCGAAGATTTGCACGCCCAGTTCTTCCTCGAGCTTCTGGATCGCCAGCGACAGCGCGGGCTGGCTGATGAAGGATTTTTCTGCGGCACGGCGGAAATTGCGTTCCTGCGCGACCGCAACGATGTAACGCAGTTCACTGAGGGTCATGACAATACCTCCTTTGATTTATATAATAAATCAACTTGGTTTAAATAATCAATTAGATTTATCGATGTGCAAACCTTAGATTGCACCCGTGGACAAAAACCACTCAATCAACTTTTTAAGGAGAGCATCATGAAACGACCGGAAATAAAAACAGTCGCCAACCTCGAATCGGCATTTGCCGGTGAATCGATGGCACACATCAAGTATCGCTACTTCGCGAAGATCGCACGTGCCACTGGCGACGAGGAAACAGCGCGGATATTCGAGGAGACCGCCGACCAGGAAGTACAGCACGCGTTCGGACATCTCAATCTGCTTTACCCGAAAGAGGCTATGACCCCGGCAAGCTGTTTGAAAATGGCGATAGAAGGCGAAACCTACGAATACACCGAAATGTATCCGGGCTTTCTCAAAACGGCACAACAGGAAGGCAATGTTGCTGCTGTCGCGGAAATCAAGGAGCAGATCGCCGAATCGAAGGAACACGCCGAACAATTTCAGGCGATGCTGCAAAAAGCGGCAAAGCGCTTTGCCGCATTGGCCAAGGTTGAGGAGCGTCACGCCAACCAGTATCGCGTCGTGTTGGCGAAAGTTTCATCTTAACTCAAGGAGAACATCATGAAAGTTTGGCAATGTGTGGTTTGTGGTTTCATCTATGACGAAGCAGCTGGCTTGCCAGTCGAGGGGATCAAGCCCGGCACGGCGTGGGCAGATATTCCCGACAACTGGGCGTGTCCTGATTGCGGTGTGGCCAAAGCCGATTTCGAAATGGCACAGATATAAATCGCCGACCATTTGTGCAGGCTGCATCAGCCAGTTAAAAATCAAAGGTGAATATGATGAAACCTATCATAGTGTTGGGCAGTGGCCTGGCTGGTTACACGCTGGTGCGTGAATTGCGCAAGCTGGATCGCGACGTGCCAATCACGCTGATATCGCGGGACAGCGGTGATTATTATTCCAAACCAATGCTATCGAATGCGCTGGCGCAGCATAAAACCGCCGAGTCACTGGTGATCACTGCAGCGGCGGAAATGGCCAAGCAATTGGACTTCACGCTTCTGCAACATGTCGAGGTGTCTGGCATACACCGCGAACGCAAGGAGTTGCAGACCAGCGCGGGCTTGGTCGAATATAGCCGTCTGGTGCTGGCGCTGGGCGCTGACCCGATACGCCTGCCGTTGCGGGGCGACGCAGTTGATGCGGTGATGTCGGTGAACGATCTTTCGGATTACGCGAAATTCCGCAACCTGCTTCAATCGGCAAAACATATCGCGATCATCGGCGGCGGCCTGATCGGCTGTGAATTCGCCAACGATCTGGCGGGCGCAGGATGCGCCGTGACGGTGATAGACCCGACCGCGTATCCGCTCTCCGGCCTGATGCCTGAACAAGCGGGAAAACAACTGCTGGCACCGCTAGCCAAGCTCGGCATCACGTGGAGATTCGGTGCGGCAGTGCAAGCTGTCGATCATGCCGCAACGGGCTATGCGCTGACGCTGACCGATGGCACGATTTTGGCGGCGGATTTGGTATTGTCTGCAGTCGGCTTGCGTCCGCGCATCGGACTGGCGCGCAATGCCGGACTCACGATAAATCGCGGCATCGTCGTGAATACGCAATTGCGCAGCAGCGACCCGGACATTTACGCGCTGGGCGATTGCGCCGAGATCGACGGTCGGGTATTGCCTTATGTGCTGCCCATCATGCACGCTGCGCGTGCCTTGGCGCGCGTGCTCACGGGCGAAGATGCGCGAGTCGAATTCCCTGCAATGCCGGTCGTGGTCAAGACGCCTGCATATCCGGTCGCGGTGTTGCCGGTGGCGCGCGATGCATTAGGTGAATGGAAACTTCTGGCAAACGGGAATGAAATTAAATCGGGAATGAAGCTGGGATTTTTCGACACGCAAGATCAATTACGCGGATTCGCTCTCACCGGTGACTACGCAGTTGAGCGTAGTGCCATGTCAAAGCAAGTCGGGGCGCAGTAATAACTGCGCCCCGGCTTCGTAATCAAACTAATAATTCCTAAACTCTAGCCAAGCTCGATAGGCACGAACATCTTGTTGTTCCCCCTCAACACCAATAGCGCAAGGCTCTTGTCATGTTTGGCCACGAGGGAACGAAGCTTTGCAACACTGCCAACTTTCTCTCCATTCACGGAAAGAATCACGTCGCCGGACTGGATACCTGCACGGGCGGCGGGGCCGTCATTGACATCTTCCACCAGCAAACCTTCACCAACCTCCGCTTCCTTGCGTTCATCCGGCGAAAGCGGACGCACAGCCAAGCCTAATCCGCCCTTTTCCTGATCGCCGGGTTTTTCTTCGGCACTGGCAGTTTTCATCTCGCCCACATCCACCGACACTTCCTTGGCTTTGCCCGCGTGCCAGATTTCCACCTTGGCAGTCTTGCCGGGAGTGATATCGGCGACCATAGCCGGCAGATCGCGCGAACCGGCGACTTCCTTGCCATTGAACTTGATGATCACGTCGCCGGATTCAATGCCGGCTTTTTCAGCCGGGCTGCCTTTTTCGACTGCGCTCACCAATGCCCCGATGGGCTTGGCCAAGCCGAAAGATTTGGCCAGTTCCTGATTGACTTCCTGGATCGTGACGCCGAGCCTGCCCCTGCTCACCTTGCCGTGATCGACCAGTTGTTTTTCCACTTTCATCGCCACATCGATGGGGATGGAAAATGACAGGCCTTGATAGCCGCCGCTCTGGCTGTATATTTGCGAATTGATTCCGATCACTTCACCGTTCAGGTCAAACAACGGTCCACCGGAATTGCCCGGATTGATCGCGACGTCGGTCTGTAAAAATGGCACATAATTTTCGTCAGGCAGGGAACGCGATTTCGCCGAAACGATCCCCGCTGTCACGCTGTTCTCAAAGCCGAACGGCGAACCGATCGCCACGACCCATTCACCTACGCGGACATTTTGCGGATCGCCAATTTTAACGGCGGGCAAATCACTGGCATCGATCTTCAGCACCGCGACATCGGAAGGTTTGTCGATGCCGATTACTTTTGCCTTGAATTCCCTTTTGTCGGTGAGCTTTACGATGACCTCATCGGCATTCGCCACCACATGGGCATTGGTCAAAATCACACCATCGGGGCTCACGATGAAACCGGATCCCAAGCCATGCGTGGGCGTGTTTCCTTGTGGTGCGGGGGCCTGAAAACGGCGGAAGAATTCATAGAATGGATCGTTCGGGTCCATTTGCGGGAAGCCCGGCATCCCGGAAAACCGCGTCTTGACCGTACCGGAGACACTGATATTGACCACGGACGGGCCTTGCTGGGCGGCGATCTTTTCAAAGTCCGGCAGGGTGACGGTAGGCTTTTGCGATGTTTCGCCCAGCGTTGCGATTGCGGCTGTGTTCGTTGTTGCTCCGGCATCCCCGACAAGAGAAACACCGCGATAGATATAGCCGCCCGCAATGGCCGCTGTGACCGCCATGGCAAAGGCGCTGTATTTTGCAAACTTCGGTAATTTTCCCAATTTCATTTTTTAAACTCCTCTAGCAAAAAATCATGTCCGTTATTTGTCTGAGAAAAATTGCATGCGTAAGGATAACCGCTTGAGGCTGATTTTGTTTTTTATAAAGCGAAAAAGTTCAGGAAAAGATGCAACAAATTGTTACACCGTCGCAATAGCAACTTTGCCCTTACTGCCAGCTGCGGAACAAATAATCCGCCGCGATCCCTGCAAATACAGTCGCGCCGAACCAGTTGTTATGCAGGAATGCGGCGAAGCACCCCTCGCGCTGGCGATGTCTGATCAAGCGGTAATGATAGAGCGCGATGCCCTCGGCCAGTATCAGCCCGATAAAATACAACATCCCCGCGCCTGTCATCAACCCCGCTATTGCCAGCAGCGCCACAGTGATCGCGTAACAGGCCATCACCGCAACCACATCGTGTTTGCCAAACAATAATGCAGCAGAATGGATACCGAGACGAATGTCGTCGTCCCTGTCCACCATCGCGTATTCCGTGTCATAAGCGATCGCCCAGAACACATTGGCGACGAGCAACAGCCACGCCACCGGGGGCACGTCGCCCAGCTGCGCAGCGAACGCCATGGGAATACCAAAGCCGAACGCGATGCCTAGGTAGGCTTGCGGAATCGCAAGGAAACGCTTGGTAAACGGATAACTGGTGGCAAGAAAAACCGCCGGGAACGACAGCAGCAGGGTCAGACTATTCAGTGGCAGGATCAATACAAAAGCAAGTAACGATAGAACCACACCCACCCACACCGCCTCGCGCGGCGGAATGCGTCCGCTGGTGACCGGCCGCTCGCGTGTGCGCTTCACGTGCTTGTCGAAGTCACGATCCGCATAATCGTTGATCGCACATCCGGCGGAGCGCATCAGCACCGTGCCCAGCACAAAGATCAGCACGATGTACCAGGCAGGATGTCCTGCACCCGCAATCCATACACCCCACAATGTCGGCCAAAGCAATAGCAAGATGCCGATGGGGCGGTTCATGCGGGTGAGCTGCAAGTACAGCGAGAATCGTTCTGCAATAGTCATTGCTTTAATCAAAATGGATATGTTCAACCAATCTACCTTGCGGGACACACCAGAGTCTGATCGGTAACAGAATGATACCGGACAGCAAACTTCGGCGGGTTGAATCCGCACTTGTTAGCAGACACTCGTACATCCCTCGCAACCTTATAATTAAAACTTCTCCTGCGCCATCAAATACCGCCATTCCCCTGGCGGCAACTTGCCCATGGCGACTTGCCCAATTCGGATTCGTTTCATCGCCAGCACTTTTAGTCCGACGCTGGTACACATATGCGTAATCTGGCCGGGTTGCACGCCTTTGAGGGCGAAACGCAGCCGGGTTTCGTTTTGCCAGCTGACTTTGATCGGGGGCAGTGCGTGTCCGTTGAACGTGAGTCCGTGGTTGAGCAGCTTGAGTCCTGCGGGCGGCAGTTCACCCGAAACCTCGACAATGTATTCCTGTTCCAGGGAGGTGGCATCTTCGCTGAGTTTGCGCGCCGCGCGCCAATCCTGGGTGAATATCACCAGGCCACTCGCGTTGCGCTCCAACGGTATGTGCGGCGTGAGCCGGAGGAAGTGTTGCTTGAGTATATGGATGCCGGAGGGATCGTCCGCCGCATGGGTTTCGGCACGGATCAATTGCAGTGCCGCGCTCGGGTTTATTGCCGTATCAACCGGCTGGTGCAGCAGGATGGTCGCGGGTTCCAGCGGTGCGAGGCTGGCATCGGGGTGGAGATCGATCTTTTGCTCTGACACCATGAACTGCGGCTCTTCCACCACCAAGCCATCCACCATCACCCAGCCGCCCGCGATGTAAAGCTCCGCCTCGCGGCGCGAGCATGGAAGTGATGCGGCGAGGCGTTTTGCAAGACGTACGGGAGTTGTCATGACAGACGCCTGATGGAAACATGGAGCGGCATTGTATACGCTCAAGCTCGGTGATCATCTGTAAAATGCAGGCATGGACACAAATAGAAAATTGGACGGCCGCCCCGCCCTGGAAGGCATCACGCTAGAGATGATGGTCACTCAGCTATCAGAACAGATGGGCTGGGGGGCGATGGGTAATGCTGTGCCGATACGCTGCTTTACGCACGATCCCAGCATCAAGTCGAGCTTGAAGTTCTTGCGCAGAACGCCGTGGGCGCGTGCCAAGGTGGAGGAGTTGTATTTGATAAGTCATGTGCGGGTTAAGGAAATTTAATCGGGTATCATGTATCTGCTGTCAGGCTTTAAATAAATACCATGACCGCTTTGTGCCAACATGGCAAAACCCACTTCTGCATATTGGACTTGATTGATGTCCCAAAAAGACCTTTCGGTATCTCCTCATTTATCGGGTTTTCTCGATTTTGTCAGATGGCTGGCTGCATTGCTTGTTGTTTTAGGACACATTCGGGGTTTGTGGTGTGCCGAGTATGCCAATTTGCAAAATAAAACATTCTTGATAAAAGCGCTTTATTTCCTTACCGGGTTTGGACCTGAAGCAGTCATGGTGTTTTTCGTGCTTAGTGGATACCTGGTTGGGGGAGGCGCATTACTTAGATGGCGTGCGGGTAAATTCAGGGCCCGCGATTATTTTATTAGTCGGTTCAGTCGAATCTATACGGTGCTTTTACCCGCACTTGTCTTTGGCGGGATATTAGACTGGCTTGGTCTGCGTTATTTTAACGCGACAGAAATCTATACGAATTCACCAAGCCTTCACACGCTACTCCTGGACTTTTATATAAATAAAAACCTGGGTATCGCCACATTCCTGGGGAACGTGGCCAATCTGCAGAGCATCTTGACCAGCCACTTCGGGAGCAATAGTCCTTTATGGTCATTGGCATGGGAATGGTGGTACTACTGTCTGTTTGGCCTGATGCTGGAACTCGTCGTCAGAAGAAGTTCTGGTTTGTTATTCTGGATTTTTGCTTCTGCTGTTCTATTTGCATTCGCTGTATTACCAGCACTTTTGCTGCTCTACATGGTTATTTGGGGAGTCGGCGCTTTGGCAGCAAACCTCGACTTCAAGCGTTTTATAATTTCTCCCTACGCCGCCGCTGCTTTGTTTATTTTTATGCTGATTGGGACAAGGCTGCTTCGCATCTTGTGGGATAGCTATATGACAACCTTGCCGAGTTCGATGTATACCAGATTCTGGCCAAATCTCTTATTGGCAGCAAGTTTTTCCCTACTGATTATTTCTTTGCGAAACCGGCCATACCCGATTCTGCGCCACTTGGCGTTCCACAAACACATGGCAGATTTTTCTTACACAATCTATCTTATGCATGTTCCTCTGCTGGTATTTATAACGGCAATATTAAGCAGCCATTTTGGAGTGCCATTTTTTATACCGCCCGGCCCGCAGGTTCTTTTAATAATGATAGCCATCCTTCTGGTGATATACATTCTCTTGTACTTGTTTTCAAGGATAGCAGAGCGGTTTACTCCAAATGTAAAAGCTTTGCTTTCCGGAATCATTCCGGGGCAATTGAAAACCGGTGGCTAGAGGAACCTCGCCCCATGGAAACAGAAGCTGCTAAACCGGCTCTATCAGTTCATCTGCATCCGCTTCCGCTTGATTCACATGACTGCGGCATGACTCTGCAACTCCTGCCACATCTCTGCCGGTGGACGATCGAACAGGACCGCTTCGTCGAGCGGCATGACGAACCAATCGCCGCGCTTGATTTCATATTCCAGTTGGCCGGGCGCCCACGAAGCTAATCCATGCATCACGCGCAAACCTGTGTAGTGTTTTTTCCCGTTCAGCAATTCACCCAGCAGTGCCGCATCATAGGCAAGATAGGTATTTACGGTTATCGTCAGTGCCCCTTTTACAGTGTCCGCACCGCGAACCAGATAGGAAATTTGATCCGGATAGACGGGCCCGCCATCAAATAAGTTGAAATTTTTGGCTTCCGCGAAATCAGGCATTATTTTGTCTAGTGTGATGTCTTGCGGACGATTGAGGATAACACCAATAGGGCCGGTATTGCCATGCCGGGTAACCAGGATCACCGTTTGGCGGAATCGCGGATCCGCTATCTGTTGACTGGCAACCAGTAGAAAGCTTGAAGAAGAAAGCGTAGGCGGTGCCTGCTCAATCTGGTTGGCACGGAGCGCGTCCGGCCAGCTGCCAACAAACAGCAAGACTAAAGGTATAAAAAAGCGTATCTGGCTCATAATTGCTAGCGGCTCGCAGGACTGCCCATATCGTTCTTGCCGGGCATCTTCTGCAGCTCTTTGGTAAATTCCTTCAGGCGTTCCCTGGATTGCATTTCCGAGGATACCGAGTTGTAATAAATCAGTCCCGACAATGCCGCGATGATACCGAATACCGGCAAGGCGGGTTTGATCGATATTTTGTGCGCTTCCCTGGTCGCAACCAGCATCAGATAGAACCACCACGCGATGCCCAGCAAACCCAGGTAAGGCACGAAGCTGAGCAGGATAGTGATCGGCATCAAGATGTGCATATAGGCCAGGCAGCGATAGCTGGCCTCATAGTTTTCGCTGGAACCCGTGAACGACCAGATCGCAAAACAGACAGCAGCCACAAAGAAACTCATAATGGCCGCAATCAGCGGCACAATGATCAACCAGATGAGCAACATGGCCAGATCATGGACTCCTGCGCCATACAATATGGAAGATTCGACAGCGCTGATCACCACGCTGAGCAATGCGGCCATGACGACATAAAGCAGCGGATCGATCACACCGCCAGTCTTGGGCATGGTCCGGAAAAAGTCTGCCGGATTCATTACCAGCTTGATCGCAAGGTCTATCAATCCTTTGATGTAGGTTTGCGCCTTGGCTCTGCTTGCATTCATGGTTTTCTCCTGGTGCTTCTGGCCCTGAACATAGTCGCAAAAACCCGGGGTGACGTTCGTCCAGCATGAAACAATGGCTTAAGTATACTGAAAACTGATGCCAGTTTGGTCCGATGCGGAATCCCCGTCAAGAACGAATCCGCGGATTATCCGACTCAGACAATCGCGATATCCCCGGCAGAAATACTTCCGTGACCAGCAGCGGCACACCGTGCAAATGGAACAACGAGCGGCGCGCCCATAACTTCGGAGGGGGCTCAATCAATGTCTCAGCAGCACGCCGATACAGCGGGTGTGTGCTGCGCAACGCTTTGTAATGCAGCGGCCTGCGCTCCACCAGCGGATGCGAGAACAGCAGGGCACCGAGCGGCTTGTTGCCCAGCCCGCGCACGGACGACCATGCGCCACACAGATGTTCTCGGGCGAGCGCGCTGTGCGCAAATACTACCGGCTGGTCATCGGCATACAGAAACACCTCTCGCGAGTATGCAAGCTGATGCGGCGCGATACCCAGCAACACGGACTCGTCGAACGCAATGCGTGCAAAACCACTACGCACACCGCGCACCGAAAAATGTGTGCAACGCTGCTGGATACGCTGCGTAAGCGAGCCGCGATCTCGCAGCCAGGATGCAAGACCAGCTCCGCAACCCAGTGCGGCTCCATTCCACAGTTCATCAGACATGTAAATAGTCATGCCGGTTTGCCATCCAGCGCTGCAAATGTGCCCGTGCCGCTTCGGGAAAATCGCGCAGCAATTCGTCGGCGGCTTGTCGCGCGAGATTCAATAAGTCTTCATCGGCGCTAATGTCGGCAAAGCGCAACATCGCAACGCCGCTTTGTCGTGCGCCTAACAATTCGCCGGGGCCGCGCAACAGCAAATCCTGTTGCGCAATGGCAAAGCCGTCGTTGCTTTCGAAAATAATTTTCAGGCGCGCCCGCGCGAGTTCGGAGAGCGGGCGCTGATACAACAGGATGCACAGGCTTTGCGCCGCGCCGCGCCCAACCCTGCCGCGCAGTTGATGCAACTGTGCCAGCCCCATGCGCTCGGCATGGTCGATCACCATCAGGCTGGCGTTCGGCACATCCACGCCAACCTCAATAACGGTGGTGGCAACCAGCAATTGCAATTCATTGGCCTTGAACGCGGCCATCACGCCTGCTTTCTCGGCGTTATCGAGCTTGCCGTGCACCAAGCCAGTATTTAATTCGGGGAAAGTGGCGCGCAACATTTCGTACGTCTCTATTGCGGTTTGCAATTGAAGTATTTCCGATTCGTCGATCAGCGGGCACACCCAGTATGCCTGTTGCCCCACCATACAGGCGGCGCGCACCCGCTCTATCACCTCGTCGCGGCGTTCATCGCTGACCAGCTTGGTGATTACCGGCGTGCGGCCCGGCGGAAGTTCGTCGATGACCGACACATCCAGGTCGGCGTAATAACTCATCGCCAAAGTTCGGGGGATAGGTGTGGCGCTCATCATCAACTGATGGGGAATGATCCCAGAATCTACTGGGCCATCAATCTGCTTTGTCGTGTGCTCGCTCGATTCTCGTCTATCTTCGAGATATGCCTCGGCACTCACTGCGCGGCTTCGCGCATCTTGATGTGCTCGTGACGATTCTGGAACCATTCCCTTGCCTTTACCCTTGTTGCGAAGAGAGAGCCGTTGCTGCACGCCGAACTTGTGCTGTTCATCGACAATTGCCAGGCCGAGTTTATGAAAATTGATCTGCTGCTGGAACAGCGCATGCGTGCCGATCGCAAGCAGTGTTTCTCCGGATGCGATGTGTTCTGCAGCGAGCTGTTTGTCTTTTTTCTTCAGGCTGCCGGACAGCCACGCGGGTTCGATGCCAAGCGGTTCCAGCCAGTCGCGCAGTTTGAGGTAATGCTGCTCGGCGAGTATCTCGGTGGGCGCCATCAGCGCGACCTGATAACCGTTTTCAATCGCCTGCAACGCGGCCAGTGCCGCGACTATGGTCTTGCCGCTGCCGACATCACCGAGCAGCAGGCGCTGCATCGGATGAGATTGCGCAAGGTCACGGCTGATCTCGGCGAAGGTGCGCTGCTGAGCTCTGGTCAGCCTGAACGGCAGTGCTTTTATCAGGCGTGCCGTAAACTTTTCGCGGGCCGCAAGTTTGGGTGCGATACGTTTGCTGCGTTCGCTGTGATGCAAGCGCATCGACAATTGTTGCGCCAGTAATTCGTCAAATTTGATGCGCCGCCAGGCCGCGTGGCTGCGTTCTTCCAATGAATCTGCCGACGTCTCCGGAGAAGGGCAATGCAGCAGCCGAATGCTCTCTGCAAAGCCCGCCAGCTTTAATCTTTGCAGCAGTGCGTCCGGCAATGTTTCGCTCAACGGCAGTGTCTCGAGCGCATTGACGATCAGCTTGCGCAACAGGGGCTGCGCCAACCCCGCGGTGGTCGGATACACCGGTGTGAGGCTTTGCTGCAGCGGTGTGTCGTCATCCACTGCGCGGCATTTCGGATGCACCATCTCCAGCGCGTAATGGCCCATACGCACTTCGCCGATCGCGCGTATCTGTTTGCCGACCGCGAGCTGTTTTTGTTGACTGGGATAAAAATTCAGGAAGCGCAGATACAGCTCTCCGCCATTATCTTCAAGGCGGCACACCAACGTGCGGCGTGGACGGAAGGCGACCTCGCTGTGGGTGATGGTGCCTTGAACCTGCACGGTCTCGCCTGCTTGCACGGCGGCGATAGGCGCGAGATGGGTTTCGTCCTCGTAACGCAACGGCAAATGCAACAGCAGATCGGCGCGATGATGAATGCCCAGCCTGGCGAGTTTGGCCAGCGTGACGGGGGAGATTTTTGCCGGGGTACTCAATTCAATATTGCGGATAGTTTCAAGCCGTCTGCTCGTCGCGGAATGTCACCACGGCGCGCGCAAGTGCGCGCCGTGCTTCGCGTATGGAAGCCGACATATCCGGCTCATCGTGGATTCCGTTTTCATCAAGCCTGGAACCGCGCACCGGCAGGACGATGGACGACTCCTCCACAACGCGTGCCGACATCACGGTAACGATCTCCCTGAGCGATGCATGGGCGTGAACAGAAAGCGGTGACGCATTGAACAGTGCCACCGGCTTATTGATAAATGCCTCGCTGCTGACCAGCCAATCAAGCGCATTCTTGAGCACGCCGGTGATGCCATGTGCATACTCAGGACTGGCAATGATGAGCGCGTCTGCGGCGATGATTCGGCTCCTTAATGTGGCGACGGGGATCGGGTCCGTCTGTTCAATGTCGGGATTGAACAGCGGCAATTCTCCCAACCCCTGGAATAATTGCACCGATATCCCCGGCGGAGCCAAGCGCACTGTCGCACGCAGGAGCGCGGAGTTCAGCGAGGCTGCACGCAGGCTGCCCGAGATCGCAAGAAAATTCATCGTGCCCGATCTGCAATAAAAATAATTGGCGCAAGCAACTCAGTCCTGTACGACCAGCACACCGTCCATCTCCACCAGCGCGCCGCGTGGCAACGCGGCAACGCCCACTGCAGCGCGTGCCGGATAGGGCTGGCGAAAATAGCTGGCCATGATCTCGTTCACCTTGGCGAAATGACCAAGGTCGGTGAGATACACGTTCAGCTTCACCAGATCATCAAAGCTGCTGTCGGCGGCGCTGGATACCGCGCGCAGATTCTGGAATACACGATGTATCTGCGCCTCGATACCTTCCACCATCTGCATGGTGCTTGGATCCAGCCCGATCTGGCCGGATAGATACACTGTTTCACCGACACGCACGGCTTGCGAATAAGTGCCGATTGCGGTCGGCGCATCTGGGGTCTGGATGATTTTTTTGCCTGGCATGGGTTGCTCCTTGAAATGAGTCCGCGCCTATTCGGCGCGGGCGTTTGTCACCTTACGGATTATAGCC
This sequence comes from uncultured Nitrosomonadales bacterium, assembly GCA_903858965.1. Classification (GTDB taxonomy): domain Bacteria; phylum Pseudomonadota; class Gammaproteobacteria; order Burkholderiales; family Gallionellaceae; genus Gallionella. The sequence goes on from CAIOKY010000059.1 coordinate 17,370, forward strand.
GCTTAGGTGATGACCGTTGGTTTATCGCGCCCCGTCCGTTTGTGCAATTCAGATATCTGCAATGCGATACGGATCAGCGTGGCGAGCGCAACCTGTGCATCGAGATGATGTTTGGAAACGTCCGGTTCGAAACTTTCCAGATAGATGCGCAGTGTCGCTCCTCCGGTGCCTGTACCGGACAGGCGAAAAATAATGCGCGAACCGTCGGTGAAGATGATGCGCACGCCCTGGCCGGTGCTGACGCTGCCGTCCACGGGATCGGTATAGCTGAAGTCATCGCACATTTTCACCTGCAGATGCCCAAACTGCGCGCCTTTCAGCGTGGCAAAACTGTCGTGCAGCAGTTTCATCACGCCGTTGGCCGCGTCGGCAGGAATGTCTTCGTAATCATGGCGCGAGTAGACATTGCGGCCGTATTTTGCCCAGTGTTCAAACACGATACCCTGCACAGATTGTTTGCGCACCGCGAGGATGTTCAGCCAGAACAACACCGCCCACAGGCCATCTTTTTCGCGGATGTGGTCGGAGCCGGTGCCGAAGCTTTCTTCGCCGCACAGCGTCACCTTGCCCGCATCCATCAGATTGCCGAAAAATTTCCAGCCGGTCGGTGTTTCATAACAGGGAATACCGAGCGTTTTCGCAACGCGGTCTGCCGCCGCGCTAGTCGGCATCGAGCGCGCGATGCCCGCCAGGCCTTGTTGATAGCCCGGCACCAGATGCGCGTTGGCGGCGAGTATCGCGAGGCTGTCGGAAGGGGTGACGAAAAATTGTTTGCCGAGGATCATGTTGCGGTCCCCGTCACCATCCGAAGCCGCACCGAACTCCGGCGCGTCCTCGCCATACAATATTTCCACCAGTTCATGCGCGTAAGTCAGGTTGGGATCGGGGTGGCCGCTGCCGAAATCCGGAAGCGGTACGGCGTTCATCACGCTATCCACGGGTGCGCCCAGACGATGCACGAATATCTCGCGCGCATACGGGCCGGTCACCGCGTGCATCGCATCGAATTTGATTTTAAATCCGCCGGCCAACAGCTTGCGAATGGCGGTAAAGTCGAACAATGATTCCATCAATTCGGCATAGGCTTCAACCGGGTCGATCACCGACACCGTCATGCCGCTTATTTCGTAATCACCCGTCCTGTCCAGCTCCACATCGGCAGTTTCGGATATCCGGTATTGTGCGATCTTCTTGCTTTGCGCAAAGATCGCTTCCGTGATCTTCTCCGGTGCGGGTCCGCCGTTGGCGGTGTTGTACTTGATGCCGAAATCGCCGTCCGGCCCTCCCGGGTTATGGCTGGCGGACAGGATGATGCCCCCGTGGGTGCGATATTTGCGAATGATGCACGAAGCTGCGGGAGTCGAAAGGATGCCGCCCTTGCCGACCAGCACGCGCATGAAACCGTTGGCCGCTGCCATTCTTAAAATGACCTGGATCGCTTCGCGGTTGTAATAACGACCGTCGCCGCCCAACACCAGCGTCGCATTCGGCGGAACGGCAATCGTGTCGAAGATCGACTGCACAAAATTTTCCAGATAGTGCGCTTGCCGAAAAACCGGCACGCGCTTGCGCAACCCTGAAGTGCCGGGCTTTTGATCGGTGTAGGGTGCGGTTGCGATTGTACCTGCCTGCATTTTCGTTCCTGCCGTTTTGTGGTGATTTCAACGGTATCTTACCACTGCTGCACCGGAATTCAGCCTGCCAATCCCGTGGATGATCCACTTTCCCGAATGACCGCTGGGACTTCGATCCTATTGACGCCGCATCATCCCGGGCTTACATTCACTCACGAGCGAGACAAGCAATGAAAAATATCTCAACGATCATTCTGGCCCTCTCCTTGATACCCGCTGCACACGCAGTCGAAATCGCACCGTTGACCGGCCACCGCTACGGAGGCAGCTTCGAGGATGCAAACACCGCAGCCAAATTCGAGGTTGGGGATGCGGCTACCTACGGATTGATACTCGACTTCGATTCAGAACCGGACAAACAGATCGAAATATTCCTGAGCCGCCAGACCACGCAAATGACGACTCCCGGAATATTCACGGGCAGCCCGTTGTTTGATCTCACGATTGATTACTACCACATCGGCGGGCTGTATATGTTGCCGGAAGACGGATCGGTGCCTCCCTTCGTGCACCCTTTCGTCTCTGGTACATTCGGCCTAACGCGCATGACCCCGAAACATTCTGACCTGACTACGGAGAACCACTTATCGCTTTCGCTCGGCGGCGGCGCCAAATTTTTCCTGGCCAGGAACCTCGGATTACGATTTGATGTACGCGGTATCTACACGATGCTGAATGGCGACACATCTATCTTCTGTTCCGGTGGTTGTACCATCAAGGTTAACGGCACCGGCTTTGTGCAAATGGAAGCCGGTGCAGCTCTGGTGATGCGCTTTTAATCCGCCCCGACAATTGGATGGGAATGCAAAAAGCCGCCCTTTCTATTATTGACCGGGGCTCTGTCACATGAGCAAAACTCCCCAAACTTTTCAATTCCTGCAATAATTGCGGGTGCGAATCAATAATATCGAAAGTGGGCATATAGAATGATGAATCAGGATGAACTGAAACGTGCGGTCGCCAAGGCCGCGATTGAATATGTGCCGGCTGATTGCATCGTCGGCGTGGGTACCGGTTCCACCGCCAATTTTTTCATCGATGAGTTGGCCAGGATCAAGCACAAAATACGCGGCGCAGTGGCCAGCTCGGAAGCTTCGGCCAAGCGTTTGCAGGGCCATGGCATCGAGGTGCTATCCCTGAACGACGCGGGCAGCCTGCCGGTATATGTGGACGGCGCCGACGAGATTACGCGCCACCTGCACATGATCAAGGGCGGCGGCGGCGCGCTGACACGCGAAAAGATCGTCGCGGCAGCCAGCAAGAAGTTCATCTGCGTGTGCGATGCCAGCAAGCTGGTGGATGTACTGGGCAAGTTCCCGCTGCCGATCGAGGTGATCCCGATGGCGCGCAGTTCGGTGGCGCGCCAGCTGGTCGCGCTGGGCGGACAGCCGAAATTGCGCGAGGGCTTCACCACCGACAATGGCAACATCATCATCGATGTGCATGGGCTGGACATCATGAATCCGGTGGAGCTGGAATCCACGCTGGATCACATCGCCGGCGTGGTCACCAACGGTTTGTTCGCGCGCCGGGGTGCCGATGTGCTGCTGCTCGGCACCCCGGAAGGCGTGAAGACGATGAGGGTTTAGAGGGGCGGTATTACCGGTTGTCATTTTCTCTTCACATTTATCGCATATCCTGCACAGTTGCACAATTTTAAGGATTACATCATGACCAGCAGTGACCATATTTCCCGTCAGTTCGATGCCGATCTCGAGGCCATCCGGGCTCACGTGCTGCAGATGGGCGGCTTGGTGGAAAGCCAGATCAAGAGCGCCATCGAATCTCTCGTCAACAGCGATGTCGCGCTGATGACACGCGTGATCAATGACGACCACCGTGTCAACGCGATGGAAGTGAAGATAGACGAAGCGTGCAGCCAGGTTATCGCGCGCCGCCAGCCGGCAGCCGGCGATCTGCGCCTGGTGATGGCCGTGATCAAGACCATCACCGATTTGGAACGCATCGGCGACGAGGCCGAAAAGATCGCGCGCATGGCCAAGTTGCTGTCGCAAAAGCAGGGACTCGCTATCCCGCGTTATCAGGAGATCAAGCATGCCGCAGAAATCGCCCTGGATATGTTGCGCAAATCACTGGATGCCTTCGCACGCCTCGATGTGGTAATGGCCGCACAGGTAGTGCGCCAGGACGACCAGGTGGACGAAGAGTTTCGCGCCATCATGCGCTACCTGATCACGTTCATGATGGAAGACCCTCGCACCATTTCCACTTCGCTGGAAATATTGTTCGTCGCAAAAGCGATTGAGCGCATCGGCGACCATGCCAAGAACATGTCCGAGTATGTCATCTACATGGTCAAGGGACGCGATGTCCGCCACATTACCATTGATGAAATCGATGAAGAAATCCAGAAATAGTGCAGCAACAACCGATACTCGCCGCTGTTGACCTGGGTTCGAACAGCTTCCGGTTACAGGTCGCGCGCGTCGAGGGTGACCAGCTATATATGCTGGACGAATTGCGCGAACCGGTGCGGATGGCCGCCGGGCTCACTGCTGATAAATACCTGAATGCCGAGGTACAGCAACGCGCCCTGGCAGCGCTCGGACGATTCGCCGAGCGCTTGCGCGACCTGCCGAGCGATGCAGTGCGCGCGGTCGGCACCAACTCGTTTCGCGTCGCAAAAAATGCCGCTGACTTTATCCCCCAGGCCGAACATGTCTTGGGGTTTCCGATCGAGGTCATCGCCGGACGCGAAGAGGCACGCCTGATCTATCTCGGCGTTGCGCATGGTTTGCCGCCAGCAAAAGAACCTCGCCTGGTGATCGATATCGGCGGCGGTTCCACCGAATGCATCATCGGCACCGGACTCAGGCCGCTCAAACTGGAAAGCCTGTACATGGGCTGCGTCAGTTTCAGCACCCGGTATTTTCCCGACGGGAAAATCACCAAACAGAATCTCAAGCAGGCCGAACTCGCTGCGCGCAATGAATTCCTGGCCATTGCTGCGGATTACAAAGGGCAATGGCAGCACGCCTTCGGCTCATCCGGCACCGCCAAAGCCATCGCAGAAATCATGGAGTTGAACGGCTACAGCAAGAACGGCATCACCCGCGAGGGACTGGAAAAGTTGCGTGTCCATCTGCTGGATGCCGGCGATGTGCAGAAATTATCGTTGCAAGGTTTGCGCCCGGACCGGATACCCGTACTCGCTGGCGGCTTTTCAATCATGTACGCGGCATTCTGCGAACTGGACATTGCACGCATGGATGCCGCACTGGGCGCTTTGCGCGAAGGCGTGTTATATGATTTGTGGGGACGGTTTCACAACCAGGATGTGCGCGAAGTGACGGTGCAGCAATTCATGCAGCGTTATCACGTCGATACAAAACAAGCCGGGCGTGTAACAAAGCTGGCGCAGGCATTAGCGCAGCAATTCCTCGGCAACGAGAACGTTTCCGACAGCATAAACGGGGACACCGCGCTACACTTGCTCGGCTGGGCAGCCAGTCTGCACGAGATCGGCATCAGCGTCGCGCACAGCGGTTATCACAAACACACCGCCTACATCCTCGCCAACGCCGACATGCCCGGCTTTTCGAAAAAAGAGCAGGCACGCCTGAGCCGCATGACGCTGGCACAGCGCGGCAATCTGGGCAAATTGCAAGGTCAATTGAAAGATGCGGTGGATTATGTGCTGGCGATGAGCCTGCGACTGGCGGTGCTGTTCTATCGCAATCGCAGCGACAGCAGCCTGCCTGTTTTGCACGGGCGGTTCAGCGGCACCAAATTCCATCTCGCTGTGGACCCTGACTGGCTGGCACAGAATCCGCTCACCGAAACTGCCCTGCTGGATGAAGTGAAGCAGTGGAAAACTTTGGGTATGAATTTGCAAGTACTGGCGGAGTGATCATACTTGATGGGCAAGTCTCCGTCCTAGAATATCCGCAATAATTAACATATCGCCTGCATCAAAGTAACCGGCTCACGCTGAACTTACCTGCATGGTCAGGCCCGTGCAAGCACAAGCCGAGCACCAGGAAAATTTACGTTTCTACATGTTTTGGTATAACAAACTTCAGCGATACATCGCACATTTTACGCCTGCGTTATAGCTATTCCCATCACGTTGAGACATTTGCTGGTTCATGCAGCTCCAATATTGCTTTTCTTTCATTATCCTTAAATTTTCAGCTTGATCTTGCTGTGCCTTCTGCCTTTGCTCGTCTGCTTGCATACGGCTTTCCTGCATCAATCTCTGCTGCTCAAGATTCTGGTCATTTGTTCTGGCCCGAAACTCCATGTCTTGATTTTGCCTTTCTGCGGCAAGCCTTAATTGTTCAGCCCTAAAATCTATATCAGCCTGTGTCTTCATTTGCGTAACGTCAGAAATTGTGTGTAACGCCTCTTTCTGTAATCCGTTGCCATTCCGCTCCTTCAGATAATTGAGTCCTAGATATCCGACAAGAACCAACGACAAGACACCGATAATCACCGACATCTTGCTTGACTCCCACCATGAATATCCGCTGTATATCTCCTCTGCGGCATAGGATTGATGGGGTTTCGATGAATTAGATATGCTGTCCAGAAGCTTGCGGTCATATTGTTCGCGCAGGCTGGGGTTGCTCAATGTATCTTTGGCGTATTTGAATTCTGCCGGACTAATGCCGGTACCTGCCAGATTTGTCGACTCCAAATCCCCAATGGCTGTTGCAATTACAGCATCGCTCGCATCCGGTTGAAGCTTGAGGGTCGAGTACAAACTATGCTTCCCTTGATTTAATAGCTTTTTCGACAATTCGCTACGTATTCGCCACAATCCATCATCCTTGGATTTCATCACGACCCCTATGCCCGCGCTACCAGTAGGTACAAGGGGTTGGGGAGGTTGTATTGAAGATTTTATCAGCTCTAGAAATCTTAAACGAATGTAAGCGGCTTCCGTCTTATCCGGATCTCCTCCAGCCGTTTCTTTAGCCTGTATCCACAGCGCAGTATCTATGTTCTTGGTCTTTAACTCATCAGCAATTATTTTGTAGACTTCCTTATCCGACATTTTAAATTCCTTCAAAGCTGCGCCATTCGAGAAAACAATTACCCCATCCAGGAAGCATGGAAAGTTATAAATGCATAACAATACACTAGCAGCTAATTTTTCATATTGCCAGAATAAAATCGTCACTACTACAAACTAGTCGCCTATGTTTTCTCCAACACTTCGCTCAACATCCGTTCTACGCCAACCTGCCAATCAGGCAGATGCAGATCGAACGTGCGCTGTAATTTAGATGTATCCATACGCGAGTTGTGCGGACGCATGGCCGGAGTGGGGAATGCGCTGGTGGGCACCGGCTTGATCGCATCGGGTGCGACCTTGAGCGCGACACCATTGCGCCGCGCATAGTCGATGACGAAGCTGGCGTAACCGTGCCACGAGGTCTCGCCTGCCGCGACCAGATGATACAGACCGGATAATTCCGGCCGTTGTAATGTAGTTTTGATCGCATGCGCGGTGACATCGGCCAATAAGTCCGCGCCGGTAGGCGCGCCAATCTGGTCATCGATGACACTGAGGCTGTCGCGCTCACGAGCGAGACGCAGCATGGTCTTGGCGAAATTGCCGCCGCGCGCACCGTACACCCAGCTGGTGCGGAAGACCAAGTGTTTGCAACCGGATTGCTGTATCAGCTGCTCGCCTTCCAGCTTGGTCGCGCCATAGACATTGAGCGGTGCGGTCGCATCCGTTTCCAGCCATGGCTTTTCGCCGCTGCCATCAAATACATAGTCGGTGGAATAATGGATCAGCCAGGTATCAGCACGCTGGGCTTCCTGCGCCAGCACACCGGGCGCGAGCGCGTTGATCGTGCGCGCAAGTTGCAGTTCGCTCTCGGCCTTGTCCACTGCAGTGTGCGCGGCAGCGTTGACGATCACATCCGGTTTGACGGTACGCACTGTTTTAGCCAAGCCTTCCAGATTGGTAAAATCGCCGCAATGGCCGTTACTTGCATCATATGGGCTGTCGTGATCCAGCGCGATCAGTTCACCGAGCGGCGCGAGGCTGCGCTGCAATTCCCAGCCGACTTGTCCGTTCTTGCCGAACAGCAATATTTTCATCGGGCCCGCCCCGCGTAATTTTTCTCGACCCACTTGCGGTAATCGCCCGACTGCACGTGACTCACCCAGTCCCGGTTATCGAGATACCACTGAACGGTCTTGCGGATACCGGTCTCGAATGTCTCGGCAGGTTTCCAGCCCAGCTCGCACTCTATCTTGCGTGCGTCGATCGCATAGCGGCGATCGTGGCCTGGTCGGTCGGTGACGAAAGCGATTTGCTCGCGATAGGATTTTTTATCGGTACGCGGGCGCAGTTGGTCGAGCAGCGTACAAACGGTATGCACGATATCGAGATTGGCTTTTTCGTTCCAGCCGCCGATGTTGTATACCTCGCCCAGTTTTCCTTTCGCCAGCACCGTGCGGATCGCACTGCAATGATCCTTGACGTACAGCCAGTCGCGGATCTGCTGGCCGTCACCGTACACCGGCAGCGGCTTGCCCGCGAGCGCGTTGACGATCATCAGGGGGATCAGCTTTTCCGGAAAATGATACGGGCCGTAATTGTTGGAACAGTTGGTGGTCAGCACCGGCAGGCCGTAAGTGTGGTGATAGGCTCGCACCAGATGATCGCTGGCGGCCTTGCTGGCCGAGTAAGGGCTGTTTGGTTCGTAGCGTTTTGTTTCGCTGAACGCCGGCTCACCCTGCGCAAGCGAGCCGTATACTTCGTCAGTAGAGACATGCAGAAATCGGAAAGCAGCCTTCTCCGCCTCCGCCAAACCGGACCAGTATGCGCGTACAGTCTCCAACAAATGAAAGGTGCCGACGATGTTGGTCTGGATGAAATCTTCGGGCCCGTGTATCGACCTGTCGACATGGCTCTCTGCAGCGAAATTAACCACGGCGCGCGGACAATGTTGCGCCAGCAATTTTTCCACCAGCTGCGTATTCCCGATGTCGCCTTGCACGAAGATGTGGCGCGGGTCGTCCTTGAGTGCAACGAGGTTCTCCAGATTGCCTGCATAGGTCAGCTTGTCCAGATTGATGACGGCCTCATTATTTTGCGCGAGCCAATCCAGGACAAAATTTGCACCGATGAATCCTGCGCCGCCAGTTACTAATATCATGATCTTATCGCTGCTGTGTGCAGCGCTATAGTTTTATGAGGTGCCGTGATTATATCCATTGCGCTGGCTGTGATACCAATCCGCCGTGATATGCAAACCCTGTTCCATGGTATACGGCGGAATCCAGGCCAATTCGCTGCGTATTTTTTCATCATTGATACGCAACGAACCGAACAGTCTGTCCATCTGTTCCGCACGCCCCAATAGCCTTGCCACCACGCGCAACAGGCAAGGTGGAAAATAAAACGAGCTGCTGCCCCGGCCCAACGCTATCGCGATCTTGTTAGCCAGCCTCGCTGTCGAGACATCTTCGCCATCGCTGACCAGATAAGTCTGCTCCGCCGCCGCCGAATGAGTTGCGCAAGCGATCAAGGCGTCCACCAGATTGCCTACATATATCATGCTGCGTGCATTGTGCGCACCAGCCAGCGGCAACGGCGTGCCTTTGTCTATCGCTCCCAGCAGCCTGATGAAATTACCCTTTACGCCCGGGCCATATACCAGCGGCGGACGCACGATCACGATCTCCAGACCGGTTTCGTTGGCAATGCGATGCAAAGCCTGTTCGGCCTGCCATTTGGAAACACCGTAATGGTCTTGCGGATCGGTCTGGTTGTTCTCACTGAAGGATTGCGTTCCCGCTGTTTGTTCGCCGTTCACCTTGATGGAACTGGCATACACAAATCGTTTTACTCCGGCATGCACCGCCTGCCGCGCAAGATTCTCCGTGCCGTGCAGATTGACCTTGAGAAATTCCGCGAGTGGATCGGTGGAGGTTTCCTTCATTACATGTACCCGCGCGGCGAGGTGGATGATCGTATCCACGCCTTGCAACGCAACCGTCCAATCTGTCGTGCCATCAATATCTCCTGCCTCGATGGCTTCCACACCTTCCGGCATTCGAGTGGGCGAGCGCACGGCAGCCCTGACCCGATGTCCCCGATAAAGCAGTTCTTCGCATAGCGGACGCCCGATAAAACCATTTGCTCCGGTGACAAGGATCAGGCTCAAGACAATACCTCGCGATATATCTCTATAACCTGGGCAACGATCTTCTCCTGGGAAAATTCCTTTAATACAAGTTCCCGCCCGCGCTGCCCCATCTTCACCCGCAAAGCAGAGTCAGCCAACAATTTTGCCAACGCCTCCGCGAGGGCCGTTGCGTCGCGCGCCTCCACCAGAAAGCCATTGTCCCCGTCACGAACGATCTCCCTGCAACCCGGCACATTGGTTGTTACGATGGGGCGCGCACAGGACGCCGCCTCCAGCAAGGATTTGGGCAGCCCTTCGCGGTATGACGGCAAACAAACAATGTGAGACTGCGCATAGACCTGCGGCATATCCTCGTGTCTCCCCCACCATTCCACCACGCCCTCTTCTTTCCATGCCATCAGTTGCTCCACCGGCACGCTCGCGGGATTCTCCTCATCAGGTTCCCCCACCAACACAAACCTGGCGTTCACGCCATGCTGCCGGAGCTGTTTCGCGGCACTGACGAATTCCCCGACGCCCTTGTCCCAAAGCATGCGCGCCGGCAGCACAACCAGCGGAATACTCTCAGGCTCAATCGATGGTGCATACAGCGACGTATCCACACCGGCACCGCGAACCAGATGAATATGCTGAGTTGAAATGCCGAGGTTGGAAATAATCGCCTGGTCGTCCTTGTTCTCGACAATCACCGATGTCCCTCGCAGCAATATCCCGAGCGCATTACGAACCACAGCTTGCAGGATTTTTGCGCCGTTATTGGCGGAAACAAACAGCCAACCCATTCCGGCTACCCAATTTACCTGGTGCGGGATGCCTATCAGCCGCGCGGCGAGCGACCCATACAGCATGGGTTTCATCGCAACGTGATGAACTATGTCCGGCCGCTCTGCACGGTAAATTTTGGCAAGATGCAAAATGGTCGAAAACTCCCGGAATAGATTGAAGCCACGCCGCGATATCTGGAAGGGGATCAGCTTCACGCCAAGCCCCAGTATTTTCTCCGCATGTTTGTTGGTGCGCGTAACCACGACCACATCCATGCCTACATCTTTCGCACCGCCAATCAGCGGCAGCCAATGGGAACAGACAAACCAATCCTCGGTGACAAAGAACAATGTCTTGTAATGGTTAGTCTTCATACCCGCCGGGATTTCTGGCTTGCCAATTCCAGGCGTCTTTACACATTTCCGCAATGCCACGCTGGGCTTTCCAGCCCAGCTCACTTTTTGCAAGCGACGGATCGGCATAGCATTGCGCGATATCGCCCGGCCTGCGATCCACGATACGATAGGAAATACGTTTTCCTGTCACCGTTTCGAATGCACGCACGACTTCCAGTACGCTGCTACCCTGCCCTGTTCCGAGATTGAAAGTATGTATGCCCTTGTGCCGTTGCAGCCAGTCCAGCGCCGCGATATGTCCGCAAGCAAGGTCCACGACGTGGATATAATCCCGGACACCCGTTCCATCCGGCGTCGGATAATCCCCGCCGAATATCTGCAATTCCTTGCGCCGCCCTGCCGCGACCTGGCTGATATATGGCATCAGGTTATTCGGGATGCCTGCCGGGTCTTCGCCTATCAGTCCGCTTTCGTGGGCTCCGACAGGATTGAAATAGCGCAGCAGCGCGATATGCCATGAGCCATCCGCGATTATCAGGTCACGCAGGATCTCCTCGACCATCAATTTGGAGCGGCCATATGGATTCGTAGCCGAGAGCGGGAAATCTTCATGGATGGGAACGCTGTGCGGATTGCCATAAACGGTGGCGGAAGAACTGAAAACCAATGTGCGCACGCCGGCTTCCATCATTGCACTGAATAATGCCAGACTGCCCGTTACATTATTATCGTAATACCGCAATGGCTGGGCCACGGACTCTCCCACTGCCTTGAGTCCGGCGAAATGAATCACTGCGTCTATGCCGTGCTCCGCGAGAATCCCGGCAACCTTGCCGCCATCACGCACGTCTCCCTCATAAAAAACCGGGCGGCGACCGCAAATGTGTTCGATACGATCAAAGACAACCGGGTTGCTGTTTGAAAGGTTGTCGATGGCGACGACTTCATGCCCGGCTTTCAATAATTCCAGGCAGGTATGTGAGCCGATATAACCGGCTCCGCCGGTAACCAATATTTTCATGTTGTTCGAACCTTTAAGGTTATATGGCCTTAGCCCTGACCATCAAACTGTAACCGCCCAGGAGCTTACAGGCCAATCTGCTGCCGAGCAAAAAATGTGCAATGATCCGCGGAAAAGCAACCAGAAGTTGCCGAATGTTTCTGGGAGGCACCCTCAGGAATGCCGCAGATAACCTTGCCACTTCGATCCCGTAACCGCAATCCGCCAGCGTAGCTTTCGCGCTCCATTCATTGAAATAATGAAGATGCCCGACTTCCTCCCTGGCATACCTCAGTCCGCCGCTAAGCAACTTCATGACACACATGTCCATCGGGACATTGAAAATGAAATGCGCACCATGCGACCTGAGTTTTTGCAGGAACCCCATGTAATCGTTCACATGCTCAAAGACATCCAGGCACAGCACCACATCGGCATGCGTTTCAGAATCAAGGAGGTTGGCACGGAAAAATGAAAGGTTGGCCGATTTTTTTTCCGCCCAGAAAGATTCGACGTCCGGTGAAATGTCATAGCCATAGAATTGCATATCCGGAAAATGGCTTGACAGTATCTTTATTACTTCGCCTGCTCCGCAACCGACTTCCAGGATTGACTTTGCAGGCAGGTTGTCCAGCAATCCGATAACCCGCTTCGCCTTGTAGGGGCTATCCTCCTGATGCCAATTGGCATTATGTTCAAGGTAAGTGCCTTCGTTATAGATACTCATATGATTTTGGAATGGCGGTGTAGCCTCAATTTTTTGCAATCGCCTTAACGGCGACGCTCGAACAGCACGATTCTCAGGAGACGCAAAACAAGCAACGGAAATTGGACCAGCAATGAACTTCTCACTGCCAGCTGCACCCTGAAAAATTCCAATGCCACGCCTATTCTATCAACACTGCTTACACCTGCCGCGCCCATTTCTCCTGCCACAAAATCGGCTTCATGAATTTTTGCTCCTCCCCTGCCCGCAGTGATGACAAAAAATTGATCTCCGCCGATCGGAAATTCACCGGAATATTTCCCAAACCGTTCATGCAAATCTTTTTTGAAGGCTGTGGCCAGGGTATGCCCGGCGATGAATGCCGATTGGCCGAATAGCCAGGATGGTCCTTTCTTTACCCCCACCTTCCTCGATGCAAATAGATAATTTGCCGCGATGATATCCGCATGTGACCGTGACATCGCCACGCGAAAATTTTCGATCGCATCGGCATGAAATATGTCATCGCCCCCGGCTACGACATAATATTCTCCCGATGCAAGATCGATCGCCCGATTCAGCGCATCATAGATGCCGAAATCCGCCTGCGAGGAGATCACCAGATTGATGCCGGTAACGGAACGCAACAACTCCAGCGTGCCGTCATCGGATGCGCCATCAGCCACCACCCATTCGAAATCCTTGTCGGTCTGCCCGCGCAGGCTACCTATCAGTTTGGGCAGATGTTCCACGGCATTGCGGGTGGCAGTGACGACGCTGATCGTGGCCCGCTTTTCTTTTTCGCTTTTACTCAAAGAACAGTTCCATCCTTGTCATGTTCTTGTCCAGAATGGCGGCAATCCCATCATGCGCCGGCCAAAGTCGAGTGCCTTCCTCGCCAATCGTTCACCGAGTATCTTCCATAACAGCAAGCGCAAATATAATCTCACGACTGCCATCGACCATATCATCCCGGGAAAACGCAAACCGTTCTTGAGTTGCGCGCGCCTGGATTCGCGCAACACCAGCAGCGAATTCCCGGGATCGCTACTGATGCCGCCGCCCTGGCGCATCGCGGCGATGATGATGCCGGGAATGAAACGCGCATCGGCTGATCTCAGCTCGCGCAACAGTAATTCATAATCACCGGCAATGCGAAACGACTCATCAAACTTGCCGTGCTGCTCGAACAAGCTGCGCCGGTGCATCGTACCCTGATGGGGAATGCTCATGGTTTGTTTGAAGCGCTCCCTGACGTTCTCCCATGGTTCGCCGAAAGCTTGGATGACCAGACCATCGGCGTTGACCAGCATGATCTTCCCGTAGGCCACCTGCACACTCGCAGGCAGTCTCGCCAGTTGCGTGCTCATCCGCGCCAGCACATGCGCATCCCAAAAATAATCGTCGGCACCGAGAAAGCCTATCCACTCGCCTTGCGCCTGTGCCAGGCCCTTGTTCCATGCGTTGTAGATTCCGCTATCCGGCTCGCTGAGCCAGTAATCGATCACGTCTTCGTTCGCTTTCAGCAGATCGACTGTTGCATCTGTCGACCCGCCGTCGATGACGATCCATTCGATATTGGGATAGCTTTGCGCACGAATCGACCTGATCGTATCGGGCAGGAATCTGGCAGCGTTGAAAGTTGCCGTGATGATGCTGATCAGCGGCTTGTCCGGTTCGCCCTGTTTCAGCTTGCCATGCAGTCGTGAGCCGCCTTCTTCCCGGCTTGTCATGGCGTTGTCAGGGAGGTATACATCACTGCCATCCCTTGCCTTTCACCCACGTCAACATGGCATTGCCCGCCAGCATCTTCTTGACGCGGATCGGTGCATACTTCAACGGCATCCTTGACAGTATCTTTATCCGCGCAGCGAAAGTGATGTGATCGAGAAAAGTCTCTGCTTCCTTCCAATAGGCCTGCTTGTCGCTGCTTAACTGACCCTCATGGATGCAGAAACTTCCCAGACCCGCGCACACCAGGGTGAGCTTATCGTGTTTTGCAAAACACGACCACAGATAGAGATCGCCGGCCAGCTTGAATTGCCGGAACTCTTCGATGTTGACGCCATCCAGCATAGCGCGCCTGAAGAAAGTGGCTTCCTGTTCGATATAGGGCAGCCACTTGCCGTAAGCGCCGCATCCGATCAGACCGCTGTCGTACGCGGGCGGGATGAAACTGCCGATTATCCTGCAACCCGGCAGGTGCCAGAACTGTATCCCGGTGATCCAGTTCGTTTCGGGATGGGTTTGAAATACCTCCGCAACGGTCGAAAGCGCGCCGTTCAGAAATATATCCCCGGCATTGAGCCAGCATACAATCTCGCCGCGTGCCTGCTTGAATCCCTTTGCCAGTGCGTCATACATTCCGTGATCCGGCTCACTCAGCCAGTAATCGATCACATCCTCATTGGCGCGCAAGAGATCGATCGTCCCGTCTGTCGATCCGCCATCGATGACGATCCACTCCATATTGGGGTAATCCTGCGCGCGTATCGTCTTCAGTGTATCCGGGAGATGCTGCACGGCATTGTAAGTAACGGTGACGATACTGATCAGGGGAACAGCTGATCCTGCCCGTTTCGAGCCCTGACCCAGCCTTGCCCCGCCTTCCCGCCTATCACTCATGTTCAATCAGGTCTCCGTCGCCGCCTGTTTTTCAGGCGTAGCGATTATATGAGAACTCGGGCCGGTTTTTTGGTATGAAAAGGATGTCTATCTGCCAGAAGGCATCATCTTTCAAGCGCCACAATGGCTCGGAAATGTCGATCACACTGAAGCCCAGCTCATCCATGAATCGGCACATCTGCCAGAATTTCAGGCTATCCGGCTCCAGCTGAAAATTGTAGGTTTCTATCACCACCAGATTCGCCCGGGCCAATACTTCTTTGGCGCCATTCAGGATGGGCACTTCAAAACCATGCGTATCAAGCTTGACCAGATAAGGCCCGACCAAACCTTTGCTTTTAACCTCACCATCCAGCGTTACCGCTGGCACTCCGTGGGCGCCCGGCCTGCTTGCACTTTCGCCTTTCATGGCCAGGCCGCCAAATGAATCGCTGCCATCAAAAAATACCGTGCCCGGCTCATCGCTTGCGGCAGCAAGCACATAACTGAACCTTGGCGTGGTGCGACACACCGCATCCAGTGCCGGCTTGTGTTGCGCATTGGCTTCTACCAGATGGTAGTGCGCTTCCGGCCAGCACTGCCTTGTCTCAAGCGACCATGAGCCATTCGATGCCCCCACATCAATCACCGTGTTGATAGAAATACCCCGTGCAGCGATCCGCTTCAATGCAAGTGTCGTGCTCATGGAAACAAAAGCAAATTTCTTTGCCTTGCCAAAATCACAGATGGCACTGCGAATAATTCTGGAAATGATTTTTTTTATCATGCGTGTTCCCTATGCAATC
The DNA here is from genome assembly GCA_903858965.1 of uncultured Nitrosomonadales bacterium. Lineage (GTDB taxonomy): Bacteria > Pseudomonadota > Gammaproteobacteria > Burkholderiales > Gallionellaceae > Gallionella. The sequence continues at coordinate 33,376 of CAIOKY010000059.1, forward strand.
TGGCCCCGGAGATCCAGAGGCTTTTAGTGTTCAAACTTTTGACAGCCTTTTAAAAAGATCGAGATGCATCCGGGCCGTCACATTGATGTCAAAGCGCTCAACAGCGCGTTGGCGCGCCACGGACGACATCTGCCGGCGTATGTCGGCAGCCTCGATCAACGATCTTATCCCATTCGCAAAATCGCCCGTTTCAAAATCGTCCGCCAGATACCCAGTCATCAGATGGTCGACAATATCTTTCAAGCCGGTCGTGCGAAACGCAACGACAGGGGTTCCGCATGATAACGATTCCGATGCGACTTGACCGAACGATTCGCTCCTTGACGGCACGACTGTTAGATCAGCCGCTGAATAAATTTGCGCGAGCATGTGCTCATCCCTGATCATGCCCAGACTGACAACGGGTATTGGGAACATCCCCGGCAGGGATTGGTTGTCGGTACCGGTCACTACCAGCAAATTGTGCTTTGCGAAATTTGCATCGTTTGCGGAGAGTATGCTCAATGCCTCGATAAGCAGATCCATGCCTTTATTCCTGTCCATATCGGCATACATCGAGCCGAACAGAATGATCCCTTTATCGTTCGGAAGATTCAAAGTATCCCGTGAATCGGATTTCCCGCGCGGCGTAAAGATACCCGTATCAAGACCGTTGGGGATCACCGTAACCGGAAAGCCGCTCAAGAGCCTGCTTGCTTTGGCCTCATCTGCCATCCAATGACTGGGGGCAACAAGGTTCAGCGACACCTCAGGATAAACGGCCGCCTTTTTTCTCCATATCCTGTTGCTGATGTCATCCTGGCCGTTATTCAATAACTGCGGACATTGTCCGCAGCTTTGTTCGAAACGGCGGCAACCGGAGGGTACGTGACAGCCACCCGTGTATGCCCAGCTGTCATGCAGTGTCCAAACCACGGGTTGCCTGAAGTTACGCATCCAGCCGACCGGCAACATGTTTCTGCCAACCCAGTTAAGATGGATCACATCAAAGCCGCTGATGTAATCCTTGTTCAGCAAGGGATTGGGAAACAGATTCAGGCTCCACGAATAGCGCGAATCGATCCCGATGAATTGCTTTGCCATCAGGTCCATCCTGGGGAGCAATCGGGAAACAAAAGCCTGGTAGTTATTCCCCGGGCCTGCAACCCATCCATCATCGCCCAGTTTGCGCATGACCTGCATCTTCAGATCAACTTCCATCTCGACCAATTTGGATGCAACCCGGTACGCGGCACGGGCTGCACCGCCATCAAGGTCGGACTGGTTGATTTGCAAAATCTTCATTGTCGGTCAGAAGCAGGCCAGTGATCCGTGGTCATGTTTTTGTCCAGTGCGGTGGCAAGCCTTTGATACGCCTGCGCAGGTCCAGCAGTTTTCTCGCCAAACTATCCCCAAGCACCCCCCATAACAGCTTGCGACTAAACTCCCTGCCCATCGCCTTCAGCAAAAACCATCCCGGCAATAATTGCCCATGCATCCGTTGCGCGCGGCCAAGTTCTCGCAACGCCTTCATCGTGTTTCCGGGATGCATGCTGATACCGCCAGCCCGCACCCCGGTTGTAATTATGCCCGGGATGAACACCGCATCTCCCGTTTTCAATTCGCGCAACAGCAATTCATAATCACCGGCGATGCGGAATGACTCATCGAATCTGCCATGCTTTTCGAACAGGCTTCTCCTGTGCATCACAGCCGGATGCGGAATGGTCATGTATTGTTGCCGGAAACGTTCCTTTGCTTTCGGCCATGGTTCGCCTTCTGTATCAAGCTCCTTGCCATCGACACTGAGCTTCATGATCTGAGCATAAGCCACGCGGATCTCAGGCGGGATCTTTGCCAGTTGTTCTGCCATCCGCTCCAGCACCTGTGCATCCCAAAGATAATCATCCGCCCCGAGAAAGCATATCCACTCGCCTTTAGCCTGCATCAGGGCTTTGTTCCACGCATTGTAGATGCCGCTATCCGGTTCGGAAATCCAATAAGCGATCTTGTCCCGGTTTGCATTCAACAGGTCGGGCGTCCCGTCTTTCGAACCACCATCGATCACGATCAACTCTTTATGCGGGTAGGTTTGCTGTGTGACGCTATCGATACATTGCTGCAGCGTACCCGCACCGTTGAAAACGGCGACGATGATCGAAATCAAAGGAGCTGTTTCATGGTTCATGGCTTCGTCGCAACCTATATCTCTTCAATGTAAGGTATCCGCCAGAACTCATGGATTGCGGTAGAAGAGCCCATCGACCTGAAGTGTGCGTCCGGTAGCCTGATTGGAAAACTCCGGATTGAATGCCCACAAAGTAAAACCCTCGGCTTCAAGGCGATCTATCACTTCCCGCCATAAATGTTGTCCTTCGTAAAGAGGCACCAGTGAGAGTTCTACCAGTATTCCCTTGATGTGTGGCAATGTGTTGCGCGCCCCATCCAGCACTTGCCACTCAAATCCCTGAGTGTCGATTTTCAGGAAAGGCGCCTGTGATCCATCGAGGTATTGCCCGACAAGGCTATCCAATGTTTTGATCGGAACGGTTTCCTTCCCTTGATAGGCTGATTCCGGCGCAGCGCTTCGATGTGATTCCAGCATCGGCAAGATGGGGCTGCTTGCAGAATTCCCCGCGATATTGATCTCCGCTTCGCCATCATGATCACCCAATGCACAGCGTGGACAAACAATCCAATCCGGACCAGCGGCACTTGCCAGCGACAATTCACTATGAGCGGAAGTAAGCGGCTCAAACGACACGATCTTGCCCGCATAGCCACTGCGGCGAATATCAGATCCAAACTGACCCTTGTTTGCACCCACATCCAGAACCAGATCTATCCCGAATTTTCGCAATGAGGTAACAATAGGCGAAGGTAGTGGAACTGGCGGTATATAACGATGGATTTCCAGACCCAACTTGCGGAAAGCAATCCTGATGGCGGCTTTAAACTTCATGGTCTTTTTCAATTAGTGAACCGTATCATGGTTATAATCCAATTTTAATTCTGGCAAATATTTTTTTTCTTGTATTGTTAAGGACTCGAATCCATCTGCTTTTTAGAAGCAATCTGCTCTTTACCAACATCCACAATGGTGGATGCGATGGCTGAAAACGAACACGAAAAATTGCGTAATCCACTGACCTACTAAGCCGCACATCCGCAGGATGTATGAGCGGAAATTTCAGCTCGCCCCTTGGAACGTCAGACATCAGTGCAGATTCCTCCAAACAATTTGTACCATCTGGGCCAAAACCTATATTGGAAACCAAGTTGACGCTTGGAATTATGCAAAGCTGTGAATGCCGAAAGGATGAAAGCATTATTTGATAATCCCAGGCGTTCTTCATCTCGCCGCTATGGATACGTTCATATAATTGATACCAGTATCGCCATACTGCCGACCGCGGGAATAATGTTCGCAGCATTTTGCTGCCTGTCTCCGGCGTCCACCAGGACATTTCCAAATCAACTTGCTTCCATGCGCGCCTCCAGGATGCCCAAGCCCAATTGAGCGTATAAGCAGAAAAGAAATAACTGTCATTTTTGCGGCCACTCACGGGAAAGCCAAGGTTGTATCCGGTTATAACTCCAACCCTGGGGTCATCCCTGTAACGCTCCAGCAACTCTTCGCAATATCGAAAAAATGATATTGAGGGAACGCAATCATCCTCAATGATGATGGCCTCTTCGACGGTATCGAACACCCAGTTCAGGCCGCTGGAATTACTTTTGAAACTGCCAAGATTGGTATCCGAGAATTTCCGGGAAACTTGACAGTCCCAATCAATCTCGTCAAAGATTGCGCGAACTTCAGCGCACAATCTGATATCGTCTGGCCTGGATTCACGCGGCCCATCTGCAATAAGCAGCAATCGTTGTGGCTTGATTTGCCGGACAACCTCGAAGACGCGGCGAGTCATTTGAGGCCGATTGAAATTCAATATGGCAACAGGTACGCCAAAGCCGTTCATTATTTCCCGGCCCAGCGAATACGCGGCATCACTATCCGGCGGTCAATCGAGTTTTTATACTTGATC
>CAIOKY010000060.1 GCA_903858965.1 uncultured Nitrosomonadales bacterium
GTGTTCTCTGTGGCCAAATGCTTTTCCAAGGATAAACGCTGCCGCATCGCTATCTTGTTAATCCTGCATATAGTAATGGAAGCTTTTCCGGTAAACGAGCGATCTGGTCAACGATCATATAGTTTTTGGCGCCGAATATGCGCGAAACATACTGATCCGCGCGCGGATCAAGCGTCATGCAGAAAGTAGAAATGCCATTTCTGGTTGCATCCTCCACCGATTTTTTTGCATCAAAACGCAGGTACTGCGGATCGCGCACATCGATATCCGCAGGTTCCCCGTCCGTAATGACCATCAGCAGCTTCTTGCTGGTTTTTTGATTATTAAGATAGTGTGTGGCGTGACGGATCGCAGCACCCATGCGGGTAGACAGCTGACCTGTCATCCCCGCCAGTCTTGATTTCGGCAATTCACTATAGGGTTGTTCGAAATTCTTGAAGCGGTAGTACTCGACATCGTGCCTGCCATCGGAACAGAAGCCATGTATTGCAAATGGATCGCCGATCTTGTTGATGGCGTCAGACAGCAGCACACAAGCCTGACGCGTAAGATCCAGCACGGACTGATCCTGCCCCAGTACTTTTTCATTGGTTGATTCGGACAGGTCCAGCAATACCAGCACAGAAATATCGCGAACTTTGCGTACTGAACGCATCATGATGCGCGGATCCGGCTGCATGCCCATGCGAAAATCGATCATGCTGCCGATCGCGGCGTTAATGTCGATCTCATCGCCGTCTTCCAGTTTGCGGATGCGCTGGACGCCCTGCGGTTGCATTGCATCGAGCAAAAATTTCAGGCGCGAGGCAATCTGCTTGTTGTCCGCGGTGATCTGATCGATAACGTGCAAATCACCCGCCTTGGGGCGTTTCTCAAGCACGGTTGCCCAGGCTGGGCGTTCAAGCTGTATCTGATAATCCCATTCTGCATAGTGGTAGGGTTCTGATACAGGTGCTCTGCCTTCGGATTCGTTGTAGCTGATGCCGTTGTCTTCATAGGGAAAAAACTCTTCCGACATGATCCATATTTCCTGCGCATCATCACCGGCAGTTTCACAATCGATTTCATTGGCAAACTCCGTCACCGAGACATGGCGGCGCACCTGCTTGACCGTTTCATAGCCCGCAGACTGAGACTTGTTGAAATCAAATTCTTCAAACTCCCAGAAGTAGCGGTTGTCGTCGCGGTAAGGCGCGCTCAACAAATCGGTACGGGGATTAAATGCGATGCGTTTTTGCTGCAATCCATGTGCCAGCGCCACGCCGATTTCCCAGGAGATGGTGTTGTCCGTCAGGCGGTCACGGGATTCTGCAAACAAAGCGCGGCCTTGTACGATCCAGGGATCATCATCCTGATAGTCGCTGTCCAGCAAAGCGCGCGCCAGGCGGTTCAAGTAATCGCCTGCCGTATTGGCCTGATCGGATTGAACCTTGTGCAGTCTGGCCCATATCTGCTTAAGTCCAGGAAATGCCCGTATCGACAGCTTTTCAATACGCGCATCCTCAATCACGCTGATCACCGCCATCTGCAAAGGGTTCAGCGTTTCAGCGGAAATCGGCACCTTGGTATAGACCAGATGCGCGGCACAATGAGCCGCCGTCGCCCGGTACAACTCCAGACCTGAGATACGAATTTCATTGGGTGATGTCTGCTTCTGCGCTCCCTCTCCCGAACCCTCTCCCAGAGGGAGAGGGGCCGAACGTTGCCCGCTTGTTGCGGGTATCACAAAGTCATCGAACGCATCGGGCAGGTGCAGGAAGTAATCTTCAATAAAAGGCTTGTAGCCTTCGCGCGATTCAAAGTCACCGCTGGTGGGACGCA
>CAIOKY010000061.1 GCA_903858965.1 uncultured Nitrosomonadales bacterium
GCTGGTGCGCAATATGGCCGAGACCATGTATGCCGCACCAGGTGTGGGCTTGGCGGCTACACAGGTGGATGTGCATGAACGTGTCATCGTGGTGGATGTTTCCGAGACACACGACCAGCTAAAGGTGTTCATCAATCCTGAAATTATTGCCAGCAGCGGCACCAGCGATTGCGAGGAAGGCTGCCTGTCAGTGCCGGGTATCTATGAAACGGTGAGCCGTGCCGAAAGAATTACCGTGCACGCCCTTGACGAAAAAGGCGAGGCATTCACTTTGGACGCCGAGGGCCTGCTGGCCGTGTGCATCCAGCATGAAATGGATCATTTGATCGGCAAGGTATTTGTCGAATATCTGTCGCAACTCAAACAAACCAGAATTCGCGCAAAACTCAAAAAGCGTTTACGTGAGACCATGTAAGCCTCTTTGCTTGCTACGCTAAGCAGAGTATCCACCGGAGTTATTCCGTTATGAAAATCATTTTTGCCGGTACGCCGCATTTCGCGGCCAGCGCGTTGGCTGCGTTGCTCAAAGAACATCAGGTAATCGCAGTGCTGACCCAACCAGATCGTCCGGCAGGGCGCGGTATGCACTTGACCGCCAGCCCGGTGAAGCAACTGGCATTGCAACACGCTATCCCGGTGTTGCAACCCGATACGTTAAAGACTGAAGATATACAACGCACGATTGCCGCGCTGGATGCTGATGTAATGGTGGTAGCGGCATATGGTTTGATTTTACCGAAAGCCGTGCTGCAATTGCCCCACTACGGTTGCCTGAACATCCATGCTTCATTGCTGCCGCGCTGGCGCGGTGCCGCGCCGATACAACGCGCGATTCTCGCGGGCGACACGGAAACCGGCATCACCATCATGCAGATGGATGAGGGGTTGGATACTGGCGACATGTTGTTGCGCAATACCTGTCCGATCGAAGCAAATGATACGGGGCATACCTTGCATGATAAGCTGGCCGAAATGGGCGCGAACAGTATTCTCGAGGCGCTGCGTCTGTTGCAGGAGCATCGATTGGTACCAGTCAAGCAAGACAATGATGCGGCATGCTATGCCGCCAAGCTGGTCAAGAGCGAAGCGCAGATCGACTGGCGGCAAGATGCGCGACAGATCGAACGCGCGGTGCGCGCATACAACCCCTTCCCGGTGTGTCATGCAAATCTCAATGGCGTGATGATAAAAATCTGGCGGGCCAGACTGTGCGTCAATGAACATGGAGAGCAGGGCAAAGTTCTGGCTGCGGATAGACACGGCGTTACGGTGGCATGCGGCAAAGACGCATTGCTCTTGGAAGAGTTACAGCGTCCGGGGGGCAAGGCGCAATCCGCAGCACAGTTTTTACAAGCGATGTCCATCAAAGCTGGCGATCACTTTACAGTAAATTAGATGCACAACATACAACTCGCCGCCAGCCAGATCGTTCAGCAAGTGCTGGTAGACGGGCGCAACCTGAATCAGGTGCTGGAGGAATCATTAAGCAGGAAGGTCGTCTGGACACCAACCCAGCGCGCGGCCCTGCAGGATCTAAGTTACGGAACGTTACGTTTCTATGGACAATTGAACGGGGTGTTGCATTTATTGTTGCATAAACCCTTATCAGACCAGCGCATCTACCACGTATTATTGGTGGCATTGTATCAACTCCAATACAGCAAGGCCGCCCAGCACGCGGTAGTCGATCATGCGGTGCGTTCCGCACAGATGCTGAACGCAAAAGTAAGTGGATTGGTCAATGCGATCCTGCGCAATTTTTTGCGCAGCCAAGCTACATTACTGGAGCAAGTGGTACAACAGAATGCTGAGGGTAAATATAGTTACCCTCGGTGGTGGATAGATGAATTGAGTACACAATATGGCCCATCCAGTGCGGCGATACTGGAAGCAGGCAATCAACATCCACCGATGACCTTGCGCGTCAATCAGCGACGGGGTCTAACAACCGATTACATGGCACAATTAACGCAACAGGGTTTATCTGCCCGGTTGATTGAACCGGACGCATTGCAACTGGACAAACCTGTGCCAGTAGACAAGCTGCCGGGATTCTTTACCGGGCTGGTTTCAGTACAAGATGCGGGTGCGCAATACGCCGCACATTTACTGGATATTCACGATGGAATGCACGTGCTGGACGCGTGTGCGGCACCGGGCGGCAAAACGGCGCACATCCTGGAATTGGCAACAGTAAAAATGGTGGCCGTGGACAAGGATGCAAAACGCCTGCAGCGCGTCGCAGGAAATTTGCAACGATTGGATTTATCCGCGCAATTGGTAGTCGGAGATGCTGCCGAACCGGTTGAATGGTGGGATGGTGAGTTGTTTGACCGTATTCTTGCGGATGTGCCTTGCTCGGCCTCTGGCGTAGTACGCCGCCATCCGGATATCAAGTGGTTACGCCGCCATTCGGACATTGCCGGCTTCGCCGCACAACAACTCCTTATATTACGTGCTTTGTGGCGGCTGCTTGCGCAAGATGGTAAATTGCTCTACACCACCTGCTCGGTTTTTCATCAGGAGAATGGACAAGTCATCGCGGAGTTTTTGGCGCAACAGTCAGATGCCCGGCGGTTACCGGTTTCTTTGCCGGGCAATCTGCCAGACAACATTAAGGGTCAGTTATTGCCCAATGACCAGCATGACGGATTTTTTTATGCATTGCTGCAAAAAATTACTTAGCTGGTTGCTGCGCTGTATGCTGTTCGGATGGCTGTTCGTCGCAACGGCCCAGGCAGAAGGCGTTTCCGTCAGCAAGGTCGAGGTGCGCTTGGGCGAGGCCGGATATCAACTTTCCGCCAGCTTTGACATCAGCCTGAATTCTGTGGTCCAAGAGGCCTTGTCGCGAGGCATCCCGCTCTATTTTGTTGGCGAATTCTCACTTACTCGTTCACGCTGGGATTGGCTGGACAACGCACAACAGTCGCTGTCACGCCGCATCAAGAGTTACTTTGTGGACGAGCCTGTTTTAACGCACTGGTCCTGGCTGGATAAAGAAATCTTCCAAGGCGAACAGACAACCAAACTTTCCTACAACGTGCTGACACGGCGGTACCGCATTTCTCGTGGTGCATTATTCCAGAATTTTGCCAGCCTCGAGGATGCTCTAAACACGCTGTCAAGACAAAGCTCTCCGGTCATTCCGGCAGAGTTGATGAAAAAAGAGGGCAAATATATGGCTGCAGCACGGCTGCGGCTGGACGTTACGCAATTGCCCAAACCATTACAGGTGAACGCACTGACCGGCAACGATTGGACGCTTGATTCTGCCTGGTACCGCTGGGTGATCAACCCGGCGGATATCACCGTACACAGCGAAGGTCCTACGGAGTGACGGTGCGGTGAACTATCTTATTTTGATCAGTGTCACCGTAGGCGGGGTATTGCTGTATTTGTTGTCCGGCAGCAGTGCCAACACCGAGGTTTTTTCCATCAACTATTCCAGTTTGCTCGGCCTGACCGGCTTGCTGGCCATGGGTTTGATGGGAGTGGTTGGTTACCAGCTGTGGCGGTTAAGCATCAAGCTCAAGAGCCGGGTGTTCGGAGCCAAACTTACTTTGCGTCTGGTTGTCTTCTTCACGCTGATCGCGGTATTACCGGGAATTTTGATTTATGCGGTATCGGTACAATTTTTGGACAAAAGCATCGAATCATGGTTTGACGTACGCGTTGAGAAAGCCCTGGAGGGCGGCCTCAATCTAGGCAGAAGCGGACTCGATAATAGTTTGAAAGAGCTTACAAAAAAAGCCCAATTTACCGCGTTATTGTTAGCCGAAAAAAATCCCGATCAATTTCAGCACGCGCTGGATCAATTAGTAGTCGAAGATGTGGCGCAGGAAGCGGCATTGTTCACTACCAAGGGCAACCTGGTTGCATCTTCTCTGGGCGGGAATCTGCGACTGCCGGATGCGCCTGACGAAGATCTGATGAGGTTAACACTGGATAAGGGCGAGTACGCAGTGATCGACACCCTGCCGAACAAAGGCTTGACGTTACGTACGCTGGTAACAGTGAACTCCAACAAGCATGCCGGCGGTCGATATGTGATGCAATTTATCCAGCCTGTGCCAAAACAAATAGAGGCTGATGCCGAGACAGTGGAGGCCGTGTACCGCGATTATCAGGAATTGACGCTTTCCCGTCTCGGGTTGAAAAGATTGTATGCAATCACCTTAACTCTTTCATTACTGGTGGTTCTGTTGACGGCGGTGTCAACGGCATTCTTCCTCAGCGAGAGGTTGGGTTCATCGCTGGAAGCGTTGGCAGAAGGAACACGAGCAGTGGCACAGGGTGATTTTACCGGACAGTATCCTATTCGCAGCAGTGACGAACTGGGCGCATTGACCGGATTGTTCAATCAAATGACTCGCCAGTTGTTTGAGGCAAAGCAAATCAGCGAACAACAACAACGTGAAGTGGAAAGTGCAAAACTATATCTGGAAGGCGTGTTGACACACTTGTCTTCCGGTGTGCTGGCGCTGGACGATAATTTGCGCCTGCGTTCGGTAAATACCAGTGCAGCTCAAATCCTTGCCGCGCCTTTGCAAGAAATGCAACGCATGTCGTTGAGTCAAATTGCTGAAAAGTACAGCCTGATGCGTTCGTTCTGCCATACCGTTGTGGAAGCAATCGCTGAAACGGGCAGCGGGGAATGGCAGCGGCAGATAGAACGTCTGAGCAGAAACGGTACCCAGATTCTGCTGATGCGCGGTACGAGTCTCCCGCAAGGCGGGGAAGCGGGCTATGTAGTGGTCTTCGACGATATCAGCCACCTGTTGCAGGCGGAGCGGCAAGCTGCATGGGGCGAGGTGGCGCGCCGACTCGCGCATGAAATCAAGAACCCGCTCACACCGATACAGCTTTCGGCGGAACGTTTACAACACAGGCTCAGTGACAAATTGGAGGAAAGTGACGCAAAACTGTTGCGGCGCGCCACGCAAACCATAGTCAGCCAGGTCGCCGCAATGAAAAATATGGTAAGTGATTTTGCCAATTACGCACGCGGCCCAGCCTTGAAGCTGTCACGCCTGGAATTGCACAAGCTGATCAAGGAGGTGTTGGGGCTGTATGAGGCGAATGCCATTTTTATCGTGCAGGAGCTGGATGCTGTGCGGAGTGACGTCAACGGGGACGCGACTCGTTTGCGGCAAATCATCCACAACTTGCTGCAGAATGCACAAGATGCGGTGCAAGGTGTAGTACAGCCGCAAATAACACTGCACACAGAATCTCAAAACGGGGAAATTCATTTGTATGTGGAGGATAACGGCGCGGGCTTCCCAGAAAGTGTGTTGTCTCGTGCATTCGAGCCCTACATGACGACCAAGGCCAAAGGAACGGGGTTGGGATTGGCGATTGTGAAAAAGATCGTGGAAGAACATGGCGGGCATATTGCCATCGAAAATATCGTGAACGGCGGAGCGCGCATCAGTATCGCACTACCACTTATCGAGGAGGCGTAATGGAAAGCAAACAGATTTTGGTGGTGGATGATGAAATTGGCATCCGCGAATTATTGTCAGAGATCCTGTTTGATGAAGGCTATCAGGTACACATGGCGGAAAGCGCCGAACAGGCCCGCGCCTACCGGAACGAACGTGAACCGGACTTGGTATTGCTCGATATCTGGATGCCTGATACCGATGGCATAACTTTGCTCAAGGAGTGGGTCGACCAGGATTTGCTGACCATGCCGGTAGTGATGATGTCGGGGCACGGAACGATAGAAACAGCAGTCGAAGCGACGCGCATCGGTGCGGTAGATTTTCTGGAAAAGCCCATAGCGCTGCAAAAACTGCTGAGCACCATTGCCAAAGCGCTCAAGGACGATGAACCAAAATCCCAACATGCCGGAGAGCAAGGCCAAACAATAGCTCTGAATATTGGCGGGCAAGATGTCGACGGGCAAATGCTGCAAATTTATTTGCCGTTGGATCTGCCGTTGCGCGAAGCACGCGAACATTTTGACTCCATCTACTTCGACTACCATTTGCGTAAAGAGGTCGGCAATGTTTCACGAGTAGCCGACAAGGTCGGTCTGGAACGTACCCATCTTTATCGCAAACTCAAGCAACTGGGCATCAAATTCTCCAAAAAGAGCGGTGCTGATGAATCCCAATAGGAAACCATGCCGGTTGCCCTAATCGAGGGGCTGCGGCATAATTACAGACCCAAACGAATTCAGCGGGCCTCTATAACGTTCGTTTTTCGGGATTTTCAAAGTTCGTTTAGACTGTAGCGCAAGGAACGGCGCGGCAAGCGGCGGCATTAGATTCGGCCTGATAGGCCGAATCTGCCTCGCTTTGCTTCAAAAACGGGTTTTATAGAGGCTCACTTCATATAACCAATCCCACAAGGATGTTCAGGAGATAACAGGAAATGGCTGCAACGCGAAACGTCACCCCACCCAAATTCAACGACATTACCGGAGCAATCCGCATGCTGGCTGTAGATGCCGTGCAAAAAGCAAACTCCGGCCACCCTGGTGCGCCCATGGGTATGGCAGAAATAGCGGATGTGCTGTGGAATCGTCATCTGCGTCATAACCCCGCCAACCCCAAGTGGCCGGATCGCGACCGTTTCATCCTGTCTAACGGCCACGGCTCCATGTTGATCTATGCGTTGCTGCACTTGTCCGGTTATGACCTGCCTATGGACGAACTGAAGCGTTTCCGCCAGATGCATTCCAAGACGCCCGGTCATCCCGAATACGGTTATACCCCAGGCATCGAGACCACCGGCGGCCCACTCGGACAAGGCATCACCAATGCGGTAGGTATGGCGATGGCAGAAAAACTGCTGGCTGCTGAATTTAACAAGCCTGATCACGAGATCGTCAACCACCACACCTACGTGTTCATGGGCGATGGCTGCATGATGGAAGGTATTTCGCACGAAGCATGCGCGCTGGCTGGTACTTGGGGCTTGGGTAAATTGATGGCGTTCTGGGACGATAACAACATTTCGATCGACGGCCATGTGGACGGCTGGTTCACCGACGACACGCCCAAACGTTTCGAGTCTTACGGCTGGCATGTACTTTCAGTGAATGGCCATGATCCAGAAGCGGTGGATGCGGCAATCAACGCCGGCAAGAAGGTTACCGACAAGCCCACGCTGATCTGTTGCAGGACTATCATCGGCGCGGGTTCACCCAACAAGGCTGACACGCATGATGTACATGGTGCGGCACTGGGCGATGCAGAAGTGGCTGCGACACGCGAGCATATCGGCTGGAAATATCCGCCGTTTGAAATCCCCAAGCATGTGTACGAAGCATGGGATGCGCGCACCAAAGGTGCGGGTCTGGAAAAATTGTGGAACAACAAATTCGCCGAGTACAAAGCTGCATTCCCCAAAGAAGCCGCAGAATTCGAACGTCGCATCAAGGGCGACCTGCCTGCCAACTGGAAAGCTCATGCGGCTGACGTGCTGGTTAAAACCAACGAAAAAGCGGAAACAATTGCGACCCGCAAGGCTTCACAGAACGCTATCAACGCCTTGGCTCCGGTGCTGCCGGAATTTCTCGGCGGTTCCGCCGACCTGACCGGTTCCAACCTGACCAACTGGACAGGCTGCAAGCACCTGCGCGGCAAAGGCACCGGCAACTACATCAGTTACGGCGTGCGCGAATTCGGCATGTCACACATCATGAACGGCATGGCCTTGCACGGTGGACTCCTGCCGTTCGGGGGTACCTTCTTGATGTTCTCCGAATATGCGCGCAATGCGATTCGCATGTCGGCACTGATGAAACAGCGCGTGATCTATGTGTTCACTCACGACTCTATCGGCTTGGGCGAGGACGGCCCGACACACCAGCCGGTTGAGCAGACCGCTACCTTGCGCTATATCCCGAATATGGAGTTGTGGCGTCCATGCGACACTGTCGAATCAGCCGCAGCATGGGTTGCAGCGGTAGAGCGCCATGATGGCCCGACCAGCCTGGTGTTCAGCCGCCAGAATTTGGCATTCCAAAAACGTGATGCGGCGCAGATCGCCAATATCCGCAAGGGCGCATACATATTGTCCGAAGCGGCTGGCGGCAAACCGCAAGCGGTGATCATCGCAACCGGTTCTGAAGTAAATCTGGCGATGGAAGCACAAAAATTGTTGGCCGCCGGTGGCATCAACATACGAGTGGTATCAATGCCATCTACAAATGTGTTCGACAAACAGGATCAAAGCTACAAAGACAGCGTATTGCCTAAGGGTATCAAGCGTGTTGCCGTCGAAGCGGGTGTGACTGGCGGCTGGTACAAATATGTTGGCCTGGATGGCGCGATTGTGGGAATGGATTGCTTCGGCGAATCCGCACCTGCACCGGAACTGTTCAAGCACTTTGGATTTACCGCAGAAAATGTGGTTAAAGCCGTGAAAAGCGTGCTATAAATTTTTAGATAATTGTAAGGGAGAAAAAAATGGCAATTCGTGTCGGTATCAATGGATTCGGTCGTATCGGGCGTATGGTGTTCCGCGCCGCGATAAAAGATTTCCCGGAAATAGAAGTCGTTGCCATCAACGATTTGCTGGAACCCGAATATCTGGCCTATATGCTCAAGCACGACTCGGTACATGGCCGCTTCAAGGGCGATGTCTCGGTCGACGGCAATACGTTAATCGTCAATGGCAAAAAAATCCGCCTGACCGCCATCAAGAACCCGGCTGAACTGAAATGGGCGGAAGTCAAAGTCGATATCGTGGTGGAAAGCACCGGTTTTTTCCTGACCAAGGAAACCTGCCAAGCACATATCGATGCTGGCGCTAAAAAAGTGATCCAGTCCGCGCCCAGCAAGGATGACACCCCGATGTTCGTATATGGCGTCAACCACGGTAAATATGCCGGCGAGAAGATCGTCTCCGCCGCATCCTGCACAACAAATGCGCTGGCTCCGGTCGCCAAAGTGCTGAATGACACGTTCGGCATCAAGCGCGGCCTGATGACCACGGTGCATGCAGCAACAGCCACGCAGAAAACCGTCGACGGTCCATCCAGCAAAGATTGGCGCGGTGGTCGCGGTATTCTGGAGAACATCATCCCATCGTCCACTGGTGCTGCCAAGGCAGTTGGCGTGGTGATCCCCGAGTTGAACAAGAAGCTGACTGGTATGGCTTTCCGGGTACCGACTTCTGACGTTTCTGTGGTTGACCTTACGGTCGAGTTGAACAAGGAAGCAACCTATGACCAGATTTGTGCGGTGATGAAAGCTGCTTCAGAAAGCGGCCCCTTGAAAGGCGTGCTTGGCTATACCACCGACAGCGTTGTCTCAACGGATTTCCGCGGCGAGACCTGCCCATCGGTATTCGATGCCGGCGCGGGTATTGCACTCGATCCGACCTTCGTCAAGGTCGTGGCCTGGTATGACAATGAGTATGGTTATACCTGCAACCTGATGCGCATGGTGACCCACATCGCCAAGTAATTCATCACATAGGGCTGGCGATATCCGGCCCTTATGTTTGTTAGTTTGAATCAAAGGAAAAAACATGTCTGTTATTAAAATGACCGATCTGGATCTCAGGGGCAAACGTGTCCTGATCCGCTCGGATCTGAATGTGCCCGTCAAAGACGGCAAAGTAACTTCCGATGCGCGCATCACCGCTTCGATGGCAACGATCAATTTCGCGCTGCAAGCCGGTGCGAAAGTGATGGTGACATCCCACTTGGGTCGTCCAGAGGAAGGCGTCTACTCCGAAGAGAATTCGCTCAAGCCGGTCGCCAACGTCATCGCCAACAAGTTGGGCAAGCCGGTACGATTGATCAGGGATTGGGTGGACGGCGGCTTCAATGTTGCCGATGGAGAATTGGTGTTGCTGGAAAATTGCCGCTTCAACAAAGGTGAAAAGAAAAGTACAGAAGAAACAGCCCGTAAATATGCCGCGCTGTGCGATGTGTTCGTGATGGATGCGTTCGGCACGGCACACCGCGCCGAAGCATCGACTCATGGTGTCGCGAAATACGCACCAGTGGCCGCAGCAGGCATCCTGTTAACTGAAGAACTGGAGGCATTGACCAAAGCCCTGCTCAGTCCCGCCCGCCCGATGGTTGCGATCGTTGGCGGCAGCAAAGTATCAACCAAGCTTACCGTGCTGGAATCGTTGTCCGAGAAGTGCGAGCAGCTGGTGGTTGGCGGCGGCATTGCAAACACCTTCCTCAAGGCGACAGGCCATCCCGTCGGCAAGTCACTGTGTGAAAACGATCTGGTCCCCACCGCGCAGGCGCTGATGGCCAAGATGTCAGCGCGCGGTGCAAGCATTCCTATTGCAAGCGATGTTGTCGTCGGCAAGGACGCGCCTTTTGTGGCGGGCAACGAAAACACTCCGGCCATTATCAAATCGGCCAACGATGTGGCGGATGACGAAATGATTTTCGACATCGGCCCGAAATCCGCCCAGGAGTTGGCCGACATCATCATGAAAGCCGGCACTGTGGTGTGGAATGGCCCGGTCGGCGTGTTCGAGTTCGATCAGTTTGGCGAAGGCACCAAAAAAATCGCGATGGCAATCGCCGAAACCAAGGCTTTCACGTTGGCAGGGGGGGGCGATACGATTGCCGCCATCCAGAAGTATGGTATCTATGACAAAGTGTCTTACATCTCCACTGCCGGTGGTGCGTTCCTGGAATTTCTCGAAGGCAAGAAATTGCCTGCCGTGGAAATCCTCGAACAGCGTGCCAGCCAGCAATAATCAAGAATCACCGGCAACAATAACAGGAAATAAAAACACACATGCTGCGTAGAACAAAGATAGTTGCAACATTGGGACCCGCCTCGAACGACCAAAAAGTACTGGAACAAATGATACGAGCTGGAGTCGATCTGGTACGAATGAATTTCTCGCATGGCACAGCGCAAGACCATATGAAGCGCGCTGAAACTGTGCGCGCTGCAGCCAAGGCGTGCGGGCGCACGGTGGGCATCCTGGCCGATTTGCAAGGGCCGAAGATACGCGTGCGGAAATTTGAAAACGACAAGGTCGTTTTAAATAATGGCGATACCTTTATTCTCGATGCCGCACTAGACGGCTTGGGCAACCAGGAACGTGTCGGCCTTGATTACAAGGAGCTGCCCAACGATGTCGACGTGGGCACGGTATTGTTGCTCAACGACGGTATGCTGGAATTTCATGTCACCAAAGTGCAAGGCACCCAGGTCATATGCAAAGTCGTGCGCGGCGGAGTGTTATCTAATAACAAGGGTATCAACCGCAAGGGCGGCGGCCTGACGGCGCCTGCACTGACGGACAAAGACAAGGAAGACATCAAGACCGCTGCGCTGATCAAGGCGGATTACTTGGCGGTGTCCTTTCCTCGTACCGGCGACGATATGCGCTTGGCGCGCGAACTGATGCATGCCGCAGGAGGCAAGAGCCTGTTAATGGCCAAGATAGAACGTGCTGAAGCGATCCCTGCTCTGGGCGACATTATTGACGCATCTGATGCCATCATGGTGGCACGTGGCGATCTGAGCGTGGAAGTCGGCGATGCCGCCGTGCCGGGTTTGCAAAAACGCATGATCAAAATGGCCCGCGACAAAAACCGTCTGGTGATCACCGCTACGCAGATGATGGAATCGATGATTACCAACCCGATCCCGACGCGCGCCGAAGTTTCGGACGTGGCGAACGCCGTTCTGGATGGTACCGACGCGGTGATGTTATCGGCGGAAACGGCCGTGGGTGATTATCCGGTAGAGACCATCGAAGCGATGGCACGTATATGCCTCAAAGCCGAAGCGGAAGGTGAGGATCACATGGTTGACCGCCGTACCGCCACGCAAAAATTCTCGCGCATTGACCAATCTATCGCGATGTCGGCATTGTTTGCAGCTTCACATCTCAAAGTAAAAGCGATCGTCGCGTTGACACAATCCGGCTCGACCCCGCTGTGGATGTCGCGCATGAATGCCGGTGTGCCGATCTTTGCGATGACTCCGCTGCCGGAAACATTGAGTAAAGTCACGCTGTTCAGCGGAGTGCATCCGATCGCATTTAAAAGCAGCTCAAAAGACCACTCCCAGGCGTTGCGCGATGCTGAAGACGAGCTGGTACGGTTGAAACTGGTCACAAAAGGCGATGTGATGGTGATGACGATTGGCGAGGCGATCGGCCAATCCGGACACACCAATACGATGAAGATCGTCAAGGTCGGCGATCACCACAAGCACTAAATGGTAGAACTAAATATCTTTAGGAATTAAACTGCCCCAGTACGATTTGGGGCACCACAACCGGTTTTGAATTTTTAATCAGGAGGAAATCATGGCTTTAGTATCTATGCGTCAACTACTCGATCATGCGGCGGAGAACGGTTACGGTCTGCCCGCGTTCAACGTGAACAATCTGGAACAGGTCAAGGCGATTATGGAAGCGGCTGATGAAGCCAATAGCCCGGTAATCATGCAAGGTTCCGCCGGCGCGCGCAAATATGCCGGCGAAGCGTTCCTGCGCCACCTGATTGCGGCAGCGGTGGAATCCTATCCGCATATCCCGGTCGTGATGCACCAGGATCACGGCGCATCTCCGGCGGTGTGCATTAACGCCATCAAGTCTGGCTTTTCCAGCGTGATGATGGACGGCTCGTTGAAGGAAGATGCCAAGACCCCGGCTTCGTTTGAATACAACGTGGATGTTACCCGTCGCGTGGTGGAAATGTCCCATGCGGTAGGCGTTTCGGTCGAGGGTGAATTGGGTTGCCTGGGCTCGCTGGAAAGCGGCATGGGCGAAAAAGAGGACGGCCATGGTGCGGAAGGCGTGTTAACTCACGATCAATTGCTGACCGACCCTAATGAAGCTGCCGAATTCGTCAAGCTGACTCAGGTAGATGCCTTGGCCATCGCGATCGGCACTTCGCATGGCGCATACAAATTCACCAAACCGCCCACAGGCGAAACCCTGGCGATCAGCCGTATCAAGGAGATCCATGCACGTATTCCGAATACCCATCTGGTGATGCACGGCTCATCCTCTGTACCGCAAGAATGGCTGAAGATCATCAATGAATTCGGCGGCGACATGGGACAGACCTACGGCGTACCGGTTGAAGAGATCGTAGAAGGCATCAAGCACGGCGTGCGCAAGGTCAACATCGACACTGATCTGCGCATGGCTTCCAGCGGCTCTGTGCGGCGCTATCTGGCGCAGAACCCCAAAGACTTTGATCCGCGCAAATTTCTGGCCGAATCTACCAAGGCAATGAAAGCGATCTGCAAAGCGCGTTACGAAGCTTTCGGTTGTGCCGGCCAGGCTGGTAAGATCAAACCAATCTCTCTGGATGCGATGGCAGGCCGTTATGCCAAAGGCGAGTTGAAAGCAATCGTCAAATAGGCCGGTTCATTTTACGCCAAACAAAAAGCGACCTTTAGGTCGCTTTTTGTTGCACAGCAATTTAGGAACACTTACATATGTGTATGCGCCGATTAAATACTGACCCAACGTGCCGACTTTGCGTTGACCCAAGTACGTGAGCTGTTTTTAGAACAAACAGCTGTGGATAAGTGTACCAAATAGCCGGTTCTTAATTTCCCTTTTTTTAATTTTTGCATTCATGACGGAATGTGCGAGGAAATACGTGAAGGTTGCAGCCATCGCATATTCCTTCGCACGCTATCTAGATCGGTTCGTCAAATAGAGTCTCTTTGCCACCTTTGTGTTTCTGCTCCCTCGACTTGATGCGCGACTTTGCGGCCATGCTGCTGTGCTGGAATCGGTATGATTCATTGCCCGTCTCCACGATATGGCAGTGATGAGTGAGCCGATCCAGCAATGCAGTAGTCATCTTCGCATCGCCAAACACGCTCGACCATTCAGAGAAGCTCAGGTTTGTCGTGATGATCACGCTGGTGTGCTCGTACAGTTTGGACAGTAAGTGAAACAACAATGCTCCGCCAGCTTGGCTAAATGGAAGATACCCAAGTTCATCAAGGATGACCAAGTCCATGCGCATCAGCGACTGTGCAATCCGCCCAGCTTTACCGTCACGCTTCTCACGCTCCAGTGTATTGACCAAGTCGACTGTGGAATAGAAACGTACCCGCTTGCCCTGCAAGGCGATGCCGGACACCGAGATAGCTGTGGCCAAATGTGTCTTGCCCGTGCCCGGACCGCCAATGAGCACTACATTCTGTGCTGTATCAGTAAACGACAGCGTCGCTAGCTGCTTGACCAACGGCTGATCGACCTTGGATGATTCGAAGTCAAATCCCGCCAGATCACGGTGCACGGGAAACTTGGCTACATTCATCTGGTGACTCACCGAACGCATGGCGCGATCCGTATGTTCGGCTTGTAGCAGATGATCAATCAACCATCTCGAAGAGTCCGTTGATGTCCTACCCTGGGCCATCAAATCAGTCCAAGCACTGGCCATGCCGTGTAACCGCAACTCTTTCAGCTCAATCGTGACATCACGCATGGTCGATCTCCTCGCTATCGATCACTGCTTCATCAGTACCACGCAGGCTGTCGTATCGCCCGGTGTCTGCCAACGGTGCGTCCTTGAGTTGCAAGCTTGTTTCCACCGACTCTGGCAGTGGGCTGGCATTGAGTCGGGCCAACACATTGAGCACATGCTCGGCACTCAGCGCACCGGATTCGATTACCAGTTCAATTGCTACCAATACCGCACCCAGTCCCGCCGTGGGTACAGCGGCGAGCACCTGTGCCATGATCTTGTCGCCACCCTCATGACGCAACAGGCCACGTCTTAACTGCTGAAGTGGTGTTGGCATATCGGCAAAGGGAGCACCGTTCCTCAATGCACCTGGCTTGCGCTGCACCAGCGGGATGTAGTGCTGCCAGTCGTAGCCGATACGATCATGTCCGGTCAGTCGATCATGGCTGGCAACGATGCTATTCCCTGCCACGACCACGAGCATGTCCTGGTAGAGACGGGTGCTGACCCATTGGCCGACCAGTTCACACGGCACTGAGTATTTATTGCGATGTCCTGCGACCAAGCATGTACTGGATACGCGTGCCGGCTTCTCCACATAACCGTCAAATGCCGTAGGCATTGGCATCATCTCGGCGCGTTCTTGTTCCAGCACTTCTGCCACGCTGAGTCCTTTGTACTCGGGATGGCGCAGCTCGGCCCATAACGACCGGCAACGTTCACCTAGCCATGCGTTGAGTTCGGTGAATGAGCCAAATTGACGATTCTGCGCATCCAGCCATATACGCCGCCGACTATCCTGGACGTTTTTTTCTACAACGCCTTTTTCCCAACCAGAGGCCACGTTGCAGAAATCCGGATCGAACAAGTAGTGCGCACACATCACGGCAAAGCGTGCATTGACGACCCGACCTTTTCCCTTGTTGACACGATCAACAGCAGTCTTCATATTGTCGTAGATGCCGCGTCTCGGGATGCCGCCTAGTGCAGCGAAGGATCGAGTGTGCGCGTCGAATAGCATCTCGTGCCCTTGGCTTGGATAGGCGACCAGCCAGAACGCACGGCTAGCACATAGTTTGAGGTGTGACACCTGGATGCGCCGGTAGATGCCGCCGATGACCAAACCTTCTTCGCTCCAGTCAAACTGGAATGCTTCCCCCAATTGGAATTTCAGTGGCACAAAGGCTTGCATTG
This sequence comes from uncultured Nitrosomonadales bacterium, assembly GCA_903858965.1. Taxonomy (GTDB): domain Bacteria; phylum Pseudomonadota; class Gammaproteobacteria; order Burkholderiales; family Gallionellaceae; genus Gallionella. Next base: position 15,587 of record CAIOKY010000061.1, read on the forward strand.
ACTTGCCTTCGCTTCCTCGCCACTCTCGAATGAAGTCGGTGACTCGGCTGTAGCAACCCTCATAGCCGTTTGTTTTGATCTGTGCGAACAGATCTTTGGCCGTGCGCCTGTTTTGCTTGATACGGTGTGCGTCTGCTTTGAGGGCTTGTTCTAGCTCTTGATGAAACGTGGTCAGCTTGCAGTCCTGCTCTCTGCGGCGGTATTTGGGAGGCGCTACCTCCTTGGGACTTCTGAGCCATTTGCGTATCGTGTTGCGCGATAACCCAGTACGTTTCGTTATTTCATGGAGCGACATCTTGTCGCGTAAATACATCCGTCGAATCTTGCCTAACATTTCCATAGTGATCACCTTTAATCTCCTGCCCAAAAATTGGGCAGATCAAGTAGAACACCTGGGTCAGTTTTAAGTCGGCATAACGCCTATAGATGGGTCAGTTTTCGGTCGGCGACAACA
>CAIOKY010000062.1 GCA_903858965.1 uncultured Nitrosomonadales bacterium
GCGCCGACGTGCTGAAGAGCGTGCACGCCTGGGCTGCGGAATGGTCGGCGAAGAACGTCGACGGTTACCTGGCCGCCTATGCTGACGATTTCCGTCCTGCCGACGGGGAAAGCCGTGAGAGTTGGGCCGCTGCTCGCCGCGAACGCATCAGCAAACCCAAAGCGATCCATGTGGCGCTCAGCGACGTGTCCGTCAAATTCACCGACAGCACGCACGCCACCGCGCACTTCAGACAAGCCTATCAGGCCAGCCATTTGCACACCTCGGGCCACAAGACTTTATTGCTGGTCAAGGCCGATGGCAAGTGGTTGATACAGGAAGAACGCACCAAATAAACCATGCGCACACGTTCGATCTTTGCTTTGCTCATGGGATGTCTGGTCAGCACGGCTCATGCCGATCCGACCACCAGCGAGGCGCAACTCACCAACAGCCTGCAGGCGATAGGCAACAATCGGCTGGATCTGGCTTTCAATGAAGTCGACAGCCTGTTGCGTGCCAACCCCAATTTTCGTTTGGCGCAACTGGTCAAGGGCGACCTGCTGATGGCTCGGGCGGGTGCCATTAATAATTTTGGCAACGTCGCCAATGCACCGCGTGACAAGATCGACGACTTGCGCGATGAAGCGCGCGCACGGTTGCAACGCATGCAGTCGCAACCGGCCAGCAAACTGGCACCGCGTTTTTTGTGGCAACTCGATGCCGCGCAAAGATACGCGCTGGTGGTGGACACCAGCCGCTCAACACTTTATGTCTATGAGAACGTCAACGGACAGGCGCGCTATCTGACCGACTATTACGTGACCATAGGCAAACTCGGCACGGAAAAGAAATTGGCGGGTGACCAGCGCACTCCGATCGGGGTGTACTTCATCAAAGCCGAATTGCCCAGAAACAAATTGGCCGACATGTATGGCAGTGGTGCCTTCCCGCTCAGCTATCCCAATGAATGGGATCGCAAGAACAATCGCACCGGTCAGGGTATCTGGTTGCACGGTACGCCCAGCGATACTTACAGCCGCCCGCCCCGTGCCAGCAACGGTTGCGTGGTGTTGTCCAACGACAACCTGGACAAGCTCGCGCCCTATCTGCAGGTCGGCATCACCCCGGTGATCATCACCAACCACATGGATAGCGAAAGCGCGCAGGACGACGCCGAGCGCGCGGCGCTGCTCACCGAGATCGAACAATGGCGCAAGGACTGGAGCGGTTTGAACACCGACGCGTATCTCAAACATTACTCGCCCAACTTTTCCAGCGACAACCAGAACTACGCTTCATGGGCCCGGCAAAAACAATTGGTCAATTCGGGCAAGAGCTGGATCAAAGTCAATCTGGCCGCGCTCAGCATCTTCAGCTATCCCGAGCAGCCGGATATGGTGGTGGTCAATTTTGAACAGGACTATTCCAGCAACAATCTGGCCAACCGCATGAAGAAACGCCAGTACTGGATCAAGCAAAACAATCATTGGAAAATCATCTACGAAGGTGCCGCATGAAAAAACTCATCACCCTGTTATTCGCGCTCGCACTGTGCGCCCTCTCCCCTCTTTCTTACTCACTCGATAAAGGCAAAACCACCATGGTCAAACTCCACACCAACCACGGCGTGATCACGATACAACTGGACGCGGCCAAAGCACCCAACACCGTCAAGAATTTTCTTGAATATGTGAACTCGGGCTTTTACTCCAACACCATCTTTCACCGTGTCATCGCGGACTTCATGATCCAGGGCGGCGGTTTCGAACCCGGCATGAAACAAAAACCGGTCAATGCGCCGATCCAGAACGAAGCGGCCAACGGCCTGAGCAATGACAAATACCCCATCGACATGGCGCGCACCGGCGACCCGCATTCCGCGACCGCACAGTTCTTCATCAACGCCAAGGACAACGGCTTCCTGAATTACACCGCAGCGAATCAGCAGGGATATGGCTATTGCGTGTTCGGCAAAGTGATCGAAGGCATGGACGTGGTTGACGATATCCGCAAGGTCAAAACCGGCAACCGTGGCGGTCATGGCGACGTGCCATTGGAAGATGTCATCATCACCAGCGCAGAAGTCGTTAAGTAGGATTGAGGATTGGGGAGCGAGGATCGAAAAAACCCGGCATACTGAAGCTCAACCACTCCTCGATCCGCAATCCTCGCTCCTGAATGCCCCACACTTTATTCATTTCCGATCTTCACCTTGGAACCCGTGGCTGCCAGGCAGAAGCCCTCCTGGCTTTCCTGAAGAC
>CAIOKY010000063.1 GCA_903858965.1 uncultured Nitrosomonadales bacterium
CTTGGCATCGTGCGCAAACTTCTCGGCCTTTTTCCTGTTGACCGCGTAATCTTTCAGCTTATCGAATTCGCCCGGATTCGGCTTGGCGTTCTTCAGGTCTTCTTCGGACAGGCCGCGCACACCGGTGGTCATCGTGATGCCGCTGCTGCCGGAACGTCCCACATTGATCAGGCTTTGCAGCCCGGTGTCGCCGGATTTTTTCGCGGTATTGTCGTTGCGCAGGCTGAGCATCCTGACCCAGCCGTTGCCTTTGTTGCTGTTGATCTTGACCCAGCCACCCTGGCGCGACATGACGCTCACGCTGGCTTTTTCATCCAGCATGCCTACTGTCGCTGCGTCGCTGAAGGGAAGTTTCTTGATATCGGTGCTGCGCACGGCATAGGCGGTTTGCCAGGCGCAAGCCGGCGCTGCCAGCGCGGCATACAGAATGAGCGCATAAAGGTATTTCATGGGGTCACCTGGACTGGGGTAAATAATTCTACTTCTTGCACGCGGCCTTTCACTTTATAAGAGCCGGTCGGGGTAAAGTCAAATGCGTCCTTGCAGTGTGCGGCGGTGTCGCCGGAAACCAGAATGCGCGCCACACCCTTGGTCAACCCTTCGATGCGGCTGGACAGATTCACGGTGTCGCCGATCGCGGTGTAATCCATGCGCGCATCCGAGCCGATGAAGCCGACCACGGCCTTGCCGGTGTGGATGCCGATGCCGACATCGAAATCCTTGTCGTCCTCGCCCAGTTCTTCCTTGAAGCGCAGCAGGGACTGCTCCATCTCCAGTGCCGCTGCGACCGCATGCTGCGCGTGCTGCGGGTCGTCCTGTGGCGCGCCCCAGAACGCCATGATCGCATCGCCGATGAATTTGTCCAGCGTGCCGCCGTGGCGAAAGATGATGCCCACCTGCAGGCTGAAGTAGCGATTCAGCAGGCTGACGATCTCTTCTGGTGAGCGTTTTTCAGACAGCGTGGTGAAGCCGCGTATGTCCGAGAACAGCACGGTGATCTCGCGCGCCTGACCGCTCAGTGATTGCGGCGTCTCGCCCTGTGCGACCAGCGAACTGACCACGCGCGGATCGAGGAAGCGGTTGAAGATGCGCACAGTTTGTTCGCGCGATTTTTTCTCGCGCAGGTATTCGCTGAGCGCGGCGGCGAAATAGAATGCCCAACCGAACAGCAGCGGTGTCAACAGCGCGACGCTGTATAGTTGCTTCATCGCGAAGTATTGCGCAGCCAGCAATATCAGGCTCAGCAGCAGCAACGCGCCACCTATCCTGAACACGTCAAGGCGCCGCCGGGCAAACAGCGGCAACTGGACAGCGATCAGAAACATCGCAAGTAGTGGCGCAAAATAAGATGGCGCGGCATGCAGGTAACGCTGATTTTTCAGGTTATCCAGTGCTGTGGCGAGTATCGCGGTTCCCGGATAGACGTTAGACACTGGCGTTGCGCGGATATCATGCATCGCGGTGGCGGTGCTGCCGATGATGACGATCTTGCCGGTCAATTCATGCGGGTCGCGTTGCGGTTTCTGGCGCGACTGGTCGGCATAAAGTTCGCTGTACGAGATGCGCTTGAACGAGTTGTTATCGCCGCGCCAATGCAGGCTGATGTCCGGTTGCTGCGGGATGATGTAGTCGAGATCGCGCATCACGCGCGCGGGCAGCGATTCCAGTTTCCAGCCCGACACTTCGCGGTACAGATCATAGCGCCGCGTAATGCCGTCCGTGTCCTCAGTCAAATTGATCAGCCCGACGCGCCAGGATTCGGTCGCGACGGCCTGGGGTGGCAGCAGGATGGCGCGCGCGTTCGGGTCGGCGTTGGCGGTATGGGGTATGTCGATGACGCGCGCCATTTCGGACAACGGCACGCCGCCGGTCTGGTTGCCCTCCAGCTGTGCCATCGGAAAATACACGTTGTGCAGGTCGTGCAACACTTCGTTGAAAAACTGGTCACTCTCCGGGCGATAGCGGTCCGGCTCGCTGAACAGGATGTCGAACACGATCGCGCGCGGTTGCTGCCGCGCGATGCCTTGCAGCAGTTCGCCATGCACCGCGCGCGGCCACGGCCAGCTTCCCGCCGTCTCCTGCATCGCGGCGATGCTGGCTTCGTCGATATCAACGATCACGATATCCGGGTCTGGACCGAGATTTTGTGCGACAAGACGCACGACCAAATCGCTGAGGCGGTGGTCTAGCGTGCTGAACAGGTTCAGCCACACACTGTTGAGCATGATCAGCAAGAGTGCTGCTAAAGCGATCAATTGGATGCGGGAGAGTGGTGAGCGGGACTTGTCCATAAGGTCGGTCATTATCGAATGCGAAATTATTCCGGGATTGAAATTGTACTCAAGCTTCGGGTAACGGATAAGGCAGCGGCAAGAATTGCAGCACCGCGCCTTGCAACGATTTCCAATGCACTTCCTGTGTCTGTTGGCTGGCAGTCTGTAACGATGCCAATACATCGTAGCCGCTGCTCGGCGCGGGTGCTGTATTGACAATCATGCCGCCGGCTTGACCTTCCATGTCCGCACTGAACAGCTCATCGCCTGCCTGTGGCGCATCGCTGCTGTTGATGTGGGCCAAGGTGTCAATATGGGCAAGAAACATGCGCCGCTTCAATTTGCCCAGATATTGCGTACGCGCAACGATCTCCTGCCCCGGATAACAGCCCTTCTTGAAGCTTACCCCGCCGATGAGTTCAAGGTTAACCATCTGCGCAACGAACTGCTCCTGGGTTTGCGGCAGGATCACGGGAATGCCGGAGTGAATGTTGAGCCAGTCCCAGCAGGTGCTGCCGACCGGTTGCGCCTTTTCGCTGAGCACAGACCACAGTGCAGCAGCATGCGGCGTTGTGATGTTGATCTGCCAGCGTGTGTCGCTGATCTTGATCACACAGCCCTGTGCGGTACCGGTGCAGCCGTAAGGGAGCTGTGGCAGCTCGCCAAATTGTTTGCTTATGATTTGCTGCGCATTCGCGCCGGACAGACCCAGTGAAATGATCTCGTCGCTAGCATCGGTGATTTTCACCTTGCTGCGCAGCACATACATGGACAGCTTTTTGCGTATTGTTTCGCACAATGTGCGCGGCAGTTGCAACAGGTAATCGTCGTCTTCGCGCCAGATCAACATGATTGCCAGCATGCGTCCCTTCGCGGTATTGAGGCTGCTGAGTTGTGCACGCGTGCTACTGACCTCACTGATGTCGTTGCTTAACAGGTTTTGCAGAAATGACTGCGCGTCTTCGCCTGTCACACGTAACATGCCGAACTGTCCGAGGTCGCACAGCACCGTACCCTGTGCCGTTGCATCAGATTCTGCAACGGCGTTATTAAAGTGTTGTACTACGCTATCCTGGATAGCCGCGCCGTGCCGGGTGAGGAAATCATGCCAGTCTGGATTCATGGTTATTTTTGTATGCCGGGATATACCGATAATTTGCGCGCACAGTGTTGTTCAATGTATAGGCTTATGTCAACCATGACCATGACGTGCTTGCGCTATTCCGCTAAACTTCGCGCCATGAGAATCATATTAACTTCCCTGCTGGTTGTCCTGTTGTCCGCCTGTGGCGACGGACTGTGGAATAATCCCTATCCGGCGGCGGACAAAGGCAAGTCCATTTTTTATACCGCGTTCACCGAGCGCCCCAAGCACCTCGATCCGGTGCAGGCATACAGCGAAAACGAGTATGAGTTTCTGGCGCAGATCTACGCGCCGCCATTGCAATATCATTACCTGAAACGACCTTATCAACTGGTTCCTCTGGCGGCCAGCGCGATGCCGACAGTGCACTATCTGGACAAGCATCGCCATGCGTTACCGGATAACGCGCCGGTGGAAAAGATCGCATACAGCGTGTATGAGATTCATATTAAACCCGGCATGCGTTATCAGCCTCATCCGGCGTTTGCACGCGATGTGCAGGGTAAGCCGGAATACAATCATCTGACGCAACACGATCTGCGCGACATCCATGCGCTGAGCGATTTTCCGCACACTGGAACACGCAACGTGACGGCTGCGGATTACGCGTACCAGATCAAGCGCCTCGCTCATCCGCAATTGCATACACCGATATTCGGCGTGATGAGCGAGTACATCGTCGGTCTGAAGGAGTTTGCCGCGACACTGCAGCAGGCAGTGAAGAATGATCCTGATGCATTCCTCGATCTGAACAACTATAAGCTACCGGGCGTGCAAGTGGTGGATGACTACACTTATCGTATCGAGATCATCGGCAAGTATCCGCAGTTCGCTTACTGGCTGGCGATGCCGTTCTTCGCGCCGATGCCGCCGGAAGCGGAGCGGTTCTATGCACAACCGGGGATGCGTGAACGCAACCTGATTCTGGACTGGTGGCCGGTGGGCAGCGGGCCGTATTACCTGTCCGAGAATAATCCCAACCAGCGCATGGTGATGACGCGCAATCCCTATTACGACAGCGAGACCTATCCGAGCGAAGGTGAGGCGGGTGATGCGACAGCCGGCTTGCTGGCGGATGCCGGCAAGCCGCTGCCGCTGATCGACAAGATCGTGTTCACGCTGGAGAAGGAAACGATCCCATACTGGAACAAGTTCCTGCAGGGCTATTACGACGCATCGGGCATCAGTTCGGACAGTTTTGACCAGGCGGTGCAGGTGGCCGTCGGCGGTGAGGCGACGGTTACCGATGCGATGAAGGCGCAAGGCATCGTGCTATCCACCGCGGTGGCGACTTCGACGATGTATACCGGTTTCAACTGGCTCGATCCGGTTGTTGGCGGAAGTAGCGAGCGGGCGCGCAAACTGCGCCAGGCAATCGCGATCGCGGTGGATTTTGAGGAATTCATCTCGATCTTTGCGAACGGACGCGGCATCGCGGCACAGTCGCCGATCCCACCCGGCATCTTCGGCTACCGCGAGGGCGAGGCCGGCATCAATCACTATGTGTATGACTGGGTGGACGGCATGCCGAAGCGCAAATCCATAGAAACGGCCAGGCAGTTGCTCGCCGAAGCGGGCTACCCGAATGGCGTGGATGCACAGACCCATCAGCCGCTGGTGATCAATCTGGATACCACGGCGAGCGGAGTGGGGGACAAGTCGCGACTGGACTGGTTGCGCAAGCAGTTCGACAAGATCAATGTTCAACTGGTCGCGCGCAGCACCGACTACAACCGTTTTCAGGACAAGATCCGCAAAGGTGATACGCAAATGTTTTATTTCGGCTGGAATGCAGACTATCCCGATCCGGAAAACTTTTTATTTCTATTGAGTTCAGCGCAAGCCAAGGTGAGTAAGGGTGGGGAGAATGCCGCAAATTATAATAATCCGGAATATGAGCAGTTGTTCGAAAAAATGAAGAACATGGAGAATAGCCCGGCGCGTCAGAAGATCATCGACCGCATGCTGGAAATCGTGCGCCGTGATTCCCCGTGGTTGTGGGGCTACCATCCGAAGAATTATGTGTTGCAGCATGGCTGGCTGGGCAATGTCAAAGCCAATGTGATGGCAAATAACAAACTCAAATACTGGCGCGTGGATGCCAAACAGCGTGATGTGAAGCGCCGTGATTGGAATCGGCCCGCACGCTGGCCGCTTTGGTTGGGCATGGTGATGGCGTTGCTGGCAGGTATGTGGTTATGGCGCATATTGCGCCAGCATGAGGAAGCAATATAGAGCCAGACCGAATCATGCGGTTTTACGGATAGATCGACTTGTGGCTGGTTATTTTTGTTTACCTTGGCAAATAGCGCCTATTTGTTGCGATATAGGTAGGCAAGAGACCAAGAGCCGACTGTTGCCAGCCAAGCAATGACCTTGTAGATGGTCGCGTTGAATATCAGCATGTCCATTTGCAGTATCACAGTGAAGGCAGTGATATTGAACGCAATCATGGAAAAAAGGACAAAAAATGGATAGGGTAGCAGCTTGTTCATGGGCAGGAATTCTCCTATGGGTATAGGCAAATAGGAAGAAGTCAAATTATACCCGTAAAGCTGTTCCAGAATGGCCGTTGCTCCGGGATAAATTATTCAGGCGCACACAAACAATCACGCCACCGTACAAGGTGGCGTGATTGTTTGTGTGCTATGTTGCAGAGCCTTATTTTTTACTGTCTTGGGTAGGTTCTGGCGTGTCCATGACATTGCCAGTGGCCAATCCCACTATGGTGATGCCCACGAAAACACAAACCATACCAAGCGCGTGATTAAATACAAATCCGCCCAGCAACCATAAAATTGAGGCCACAATTACTGACAATACGAGCGTACGAATTTTGGAATCCATAATAAACCTTTCTTTTTAAAATTTGCCCGAACCGTTTTCGTCCATGCTGGCTAAATGATAGCTCAATGTCCCGTAAAAGTGTGAGGAAAAAAGGTGCCGGTACAGTTTACGATAGCTGTCATAGTCGACAGGAGGTTATTGCACGGAGATATACTCTACCAATGATTCGATTTCGGTATCGCTCAATGTACCGGCGACCTTGTTCATGATCCCGTTGGGGCTGTTCGTGCGATAGCCGTCCCGGAAATTAATCAGTTGCCTGCGCAGATAATCCTTGTGCTGACCGCCAATTACCGGAAACGTCGTGATCTTTGGATCCAGGCCCTTGCCGTGCGGCCCGTGGCAATTGATGCATGCATATCTCATTTTGGCGGTGTCACTGTGTGTAAATATATCCTTGCCAATCTGATTATCCGCCGACCCGTCACCCTTCATTTTTTTCTGGCTGGCAAAATAGGCGGCTACATCAGCTATGTCCTCGTCAGTGGGCACCGTGGCGGCCATAGCATTCATGATCTGGTGCGAACGAATTCCGGATTGATAATTGTGGACTTCCTTGGCGATGTAATTGGCATATTGCCCGCCTAGTTTCGGGATCAGGGGTTCGGTGCTGATGCCGAACTCGCCGTGACAGCCCTGGCATAACTGAGATTTTGCTCTGCCCGCTACAGGATCGCCAGTGCCGCTACGCTGTTTGATTGCTGTGGCACTATCTTCAGTGCCGTTATTCGCGTGACCCCTGAGAGGGTTGGAGTCCTCGTCTTGAGCAAACACTGCAGTAGAGGTGAGAAGAGCGGCCAAAGCCAAGCCGGCGGCCATGTTGCTGTTAGTATGAGACATGCCCTCTCCTCATGACATCTTGAGGGATATGGATGAGTTCTGTAGTTCAACCTCGTTCAATGAAGATGGCATGTAGCTGTATCGACTGTATCCACATCCTTCTATCTGACTACTGCTCGGAAACATATTCTGCCAGCGATTCGATTTCGACATCGGTCAGTTTATTGGTGATCCTGTTCATGATGCCATTCGGGCTGTTGGTGCGATCGCCTTTCCTGAAATTAATAAGCTGCCGGCGGATGTAGTCCCGCTGCTGACCGCCTATCACCGGGAACATCGAAGTCTTCGGGGTAAGACCTTTACCGCTTACGCCGTGACAATTGATACATGGGACAACTAATCTGGATATATCGCCATGTGTAAACAATCTGCGCCCGGTCTCGTTATCGCCACCGCCACCCTTCATTTTTTTCCGGCTGGCGAAGTAAGCGGCAATGTCGGCCAAATCGTCATCATTGATAGTCGCTGCCATGGCATTCATGATCTGGTGCGAACGTACACCAGCCTGGTAATTGCGCAGTTCTTTTGCGATATATTTCCCATACTGTCCGGCGAGCTTGGGAATCAAACCTTCGACGCTGATACCTTCTTCACCGTGGCAGCCCTGACATAACTGGGATTTTTCTCTCCCGGCGACGGGATCCCCGGTACCGCTGCGTGTCTTGACCGACTCCGGACTTTCGTCGGCAGCGTCGACGCCGATTCTTCCGGTGAGTGGGTTGGTATTTTCGTCCCGCGCAAATGCCGCCGTAGCCGTGATCAGAACGACCAGAGCCAAGCCGATGAACAAGTTGTTTTTAGTTTGAAACATATTATTATCTCTCCCCTGCTTGAGTCTGATAGCGCGATTGTACGCGTATGTTATAAAACGACGACGGTGAAACTACTATATCGCAGCGGTTGGCAACGCTATACTATTTTTTGTTCGGATCATCTCCCGGCGATACCCTGGGTGCGGTAGACAGGAATGAAGCAATGTTCAAGATGTCATCATCGCTGAGCTTTTTCGCAATCCTCCGCATGATGCCGACTTTATCGACCGTAGGATCATTCGCCCTGCTATCGTCACGCCAATTATTCAATTGATTGACCAAGTACACGAACTTTTGCTGGTTGATTGCCGGGAATCTGGGGTCGCGCCCGTTAAAGCCATGGCAGTCCTGGCAGGCGGGCACTTTGCCTTTTATTCCCTGCGTAACAATAGCCTGTCCTAGCTCCGGTTGACCGACTTTGTTGCCATCAGCGGCAAGCCCCTTCAAATCAGAAGGATCAATTTCATAGTCCAGCGTATTGAGGAACCCGGCCAAGTCGCGGCGATCATTTTCGTTCAATGCCTTGGCAAAGCCATTCATTGCCGCACCTACGCCGGACGGGGTACGCTTGTCAGCGGCAAAATCAGTGAGTTGCTTGATGATATAGCCCTGACCGATATTTGCCAGCCGCGGTGCGCCCATGGAGTCGTTGCCCAGCGCCTTTTCGCCATGACAACCCTGGCAAGCAGCCGCATCTCCTTTACCTTCATTGAAGATGGTCTGACCATTGGCGATATTGAGGCCAACGATAGATTCGTCTGCTGAGGCCGTTCCCAACGACAGGGCCGTGACAGCCAGCACAAGCCACGACGATAAAGTGAATCTAGATTTGCTCATTACATCCCGCCTTAAAATTCTTGAATTAATTAATGTTGAAGTCGCCAGTAAAAAATATTGTAACTACCATAGCGCCTTGGCCCCATCCGGGAAGCCACCTTAGTTGTTTACTTCTTGTATACGTCAAAGAATTGTATCCGGTATATCAGGGCTGGGCTAGAGGCCGGAAACATATTCCGCCAATCCATCAAGTTCGGCATCGGTCATTTTCTGGGTAATGATGTTCATGATACCGCCGGGACTGTTGCTACGATCGCCCGCCCTGAAATTGATGAGTTGTCCGCGTATGTAATCCTTGTGTTGGCCGCCAATCACAGGAAATACCGGATTGGTAGGGGTCTTGCCTTTACCGTTTGCGCCGTGGCAATTTACACACGCTACCATCATTCTGGTCATGTCGCCGTGCAGAAACAGCTGCTCGCCGATTTTATTGGTCGAGCCATTGCCCGTCATTTTAGTGCGGCTGGCAAAATATGCGGCGATATCGGCCAAGTCATTATCGCTAACTGTCGCAGCAATGGCGCTCATGATCTGGTGTACGCGTGTGCCTGCCTGGAAATTGCGGAGTTGCTTTGCGATATATATGCCATATTGCCCGGCCAGCTTGGGCGCAAAACCTTCGGCACTGATACCTTCTTCACCATGGCAACCTTGGCATAGTTCAGATTTTTCCTTGCCTGCAACGGGGTCGCCGGGGCCGCTACGCTGCTTGATTGCTTCAGCGCTGTCGCCGGAGGCGTCATTTTTGGCGGGAGCGGCATCAATCTTGGGTGTGGCTGAAACGTTGTCTTGCGGTGCGGCGGCGTTGCTTGGGGCGGGAGCTGAAACGTCACTCTTGGGTGGAGTTGTAGCATCTGCCTTGGCCGTAGCCGCAGCATCGGCTGCTGGAGTGGCTGCATCGGTCTTTGGACTAGCCTTGGCGCGCTTTTTCTTGAGGGGTTTCTTTTGGGTTGATTTGGCCGCGTCTGTTTTGACCACATCTGTACCTGTCTTGGTAGAAGTAACCGAGCCCTCGCCTTCAGCAAATGCGGCTGCAGATAACAGTACGATTAGGGTGAAACTGGCGGCAATGCTGTTCTTCATGTGAAACATCTCATTCTCCTCCTGTTATTGTTATCATTGTATTATTTGGATGCACAAAAGTGCAACTATTCTACTTAATTGTTGCAGGGTCAACATTAATCATTAATCCTCCTGAAAAATGCGGGTTTCTGCTTTCGATTTGTCGGGGATATCCTGCCGATTATGCATCTTAACAATTTTTTAACATTTTTAAGAAGTTGTATCTGGAATCAAAGAGCAACTTAATCTATCGAACAACTTTACAGGCACAACACTGGTTGTTATGCTCGCCATCAGTCAAACGATTGTTTGATTTCCAACACTCATGAAAGGAATAACCATGCACAAGTCCGGACTTGCTGTTCTTGCCGTCAGTATTGCGTTGCCGCTTTCCGCTTTGGCTGCAGACAGTTACACGATCGATCCGAATCATACCTTCCCGCATTTCAGCATCAACCATCTGGGTTTCTCGACCATGCAAGGCCGTTTCGACAAAACCAGCGGCAATGTGACCCTGGATCGTGCAGCAAAAAACGGCTCGGTAGAGATCGCCATTGAAACCGCCTCTATCAGCACCGGTTATGTCAAGCGCGATGAACATTTAAAATCGCCTGATTTTTTTAACGCGGCAGAATTTCCTAATATCACTTATAAATCCACATCGGTACATTTCAAGGGCGACACACCTTCCAGCGTGGATGGGAACTTGACCATCTCGGGTGTCACCAAACCCGTTACCTTGACGATAGACGCGTTTAATTGCGGTGCCAACCCGATGAACAAAAAGGACGAGTGTGGCGCAGCGGCCAGCGCACAGATCAAGCGTTCCAACTTTGGCGTTAAATATGGCTTGCCGGCAATAGGGGACGATGTGAGGCTGGTGTTTGAGATTGAGGCGCTCAAAAACTGATTGAAAGATACAGGCAGAAAAAAGGCAGTCCATAATGGACTGCCTTTTTTCTTTGTATAAGCCAGCGCTACCAGCCTGACTCACGTTCCGGTGTTGCCGTGATTTTATGGACGCTCAAATCAGTGCCATTAAATTCTTCCTCCGGGCTTAAACGTATGCCGACCAGTTTTTTCAGTATGCCATATACCGTATAGCCGCCTGCGAATGCGATCACTACGCCGAGCAATGTGCCGCACAGTTGCGACATGATGCTCACTCCGCCGATGCCGCCGAACGCTTTGAGGCCGAATATTCCTGCTGCTATCCCTCCCCATGCACCGCACAGGCCATGCAATGGCCACACACCGAGTACGTCGTCTATCTTCCAGCGGTTCTGCGTCAGCGTGAACATCGCCACGAACAATATTCCCGCGACACCACCGACAAACAATGCACCGATCGGATGCATTACATCGGAACCTGCGCATATCGCCACCAATCCGGCTAACGGGCCGTTATGCACGAAGCCCGGATCGTTTTTCCCCATCCACAACGCAGCTAATGTGCCGCCGACCATTGCCATCAGTGAATTCACCGCGACCAGCCCGCTGATTTTGCTGATCTCCTGTGCTGACATCACGTTGAAGCCGAACCAGCCCACCGTGAGTATCCACGCACCCAAGGCGAGGAATGGGATGCTGGAGGGTGGGTGTGCAGAAATACGTCCTTCCTTGTTATAGCGGCCGCGCCGCGCACCTAGCAGCAGCACTGCCGCCAACCCGATCCAGCCACCCACGGCATGTACTACCACCGAGCCGGCGAAATCGTGAAACTCGGCACCAAAGCTTGCATTCAGCCAGTCTTGAATACCGAAGCGGTGGTTCCATGCGATACCTTCAAAGAACGGATAAACGAAGCCGACCAGCATAAAAGTTGCCGCCATTTGCGGATTGAATTTGGCACGCTCGGCGATGCCACCGGAAACGATAGCCGGAATTGCCGCCGCGAAAGTCAGCAAAAAGAAAAACTTCACCAATTCATAGCCGCTCTTTTGTGCAAGCTCTTCCGCCCCGGTAAAAAAATTCACGCCGTAAGCGATGACATAACCGATAAAAAAATACGCTAGTGTAGAAACGGCAAAATCGGTAAGGATTTTAACCAAAGCGTTCACCTGATTTTTCTTGCGCACCGTGCCCAGTTCCAGGAAGGCGAAACCAGCATGCATCGCCAGTACCATGATCGCGCCAAGCAAGATAAATAACGCATCATTATTGATTTTCAAGTTTTCCATGTGTCTCCCCTTGGTCGCGAACCGCTGCTTGCATGC
>CAIOKY010000064.1 GCA_903858965.1 uncultured Nitrosomonadales bacterium
CAGTATCGGCAGTGAGGCTTCCAGTTCGGCCGAATACAAGCTGCGCGTGGCAAGTTGCAGGACGGCCGCCAAATGTTGCGCGCTGATACGTTCTTTTCTGGACAGACCCGCGCCGTTTTCCAATATCAGTTCTGGGAAATGCAACTGCTGCTTCTCCAGCCATTGTTGCACGGCTGCACTACTGTGCTCGATGTCGGCAGGCTGACCGTCCAACGCACCCATAGTCAGGAACAATTGTCGCGCCATGGTGTTATTACTGAACTTGTTGATATCCCGAATGACCTCCGAAAGCTGCGTTGAGTCATGCGTGGCAAAAACAGCTTGACCGGCAGGTACCATGCCCTCGCGAACTCTCCCCTGCAGCGTCCCACCCAATTCTTGCCAAAGTGCGCTGAACACCGCAAAAAAATAATCGTCATGCGGCAACAAGGAAAAATAATCATCCGTATCACCACAGGCCTCCGGGATCGCACCCTCCAGCACAATCTTGTGCCCGTCCAGATGCACGCTGTATGCATCAGCACCGTGACAGGAAAGTTGCGCTGAAGTCACAACGCGATTATCCAGTGCATAAGTTGCAAGGTCCGGCTCCAGCAAGGCGATGGTAGTTTTCTCATTGGGGATCAAATGCAGATGCAGTGCATTGAAATTCAGCAACAGTGCATCCGGGCCGACGTTGTAGGCACGCGTCGGGTCATTATCGAACTCGGCAGGATCGTGGCTAAACGGCGCAAAAAAACTGTGGTCCAACACAATGTCCCCGCGTATCTCGCGCAAACCACGCTGACGCAATTCATGCAGCCACAACCAGAATTGCTCTATCGTGAATTTGGGGTCACCGTACCCCTTGAACACTAGATTTCCTTGTAATACGCCTTTGTCGAGCTTGCCGTCCAGATATGCTTCAGTCTTCCAGCGATAGGCAGGACCTAAAGTTTCCAATGCGCTAAGGGTGGTCAGCAACTTCATAGTGGATGCCGGATTCATCGGCACATTTCCATTCACGCTTATAGTGGGGCGGCTGGAGCGCTCCTCTTGCACTATTACACTGACATTGGCTGGCGGGATATGTGCGTGTTTCAGAGCATCGAGCACAGGTTCGGGGAGGTTGGCCGCGAGACAGGCTTGACCAAAAATACCAAGCAGGAACAGCAGAACGATGATTTTTTTCATGTGTCCATTTTAGAGCGATGTTAACTTAGTTGTTCGACCATATACGAAGCGCGTTGCACCAAGTGATCCATCTCGGATTCGCTGATGACATAGGGCGGCATGAAATATATCGTCTTACCGATAGGGCGCAACAGCAACTCATTTTTTAGCGCCAATGCAAAACACCGTTGCGCAAAATCCTGATAGGGGCTGTCTACTTCGAATGCCCATATCATCCCAGTGTTGCGCCAGGCTTTTACCGCGCGGTGTTCCCGCAAAGGCTGGGCGATCTTGTTCATATAGACCGCCTTGTCACGATTTCTCGCAAGCACGTCATCGCGTGCAAAAATATCCAGGGTTGCCAATGCGGCACGGCAAGCCAATGGATTCCCAGTGTAGGAATGCGAATGCAAAAATCCGCGCGAGGTCTCATCCGCATAAAATGCTTGATAGATTTCATCAGTACACATCACCACAGACAATGGCAAATATCCCCCGGTAATGCCTTTGGACAGACACAATAGATCCGGCGTGATGCCAGCCTGCTCACAGGCGAACATTGTACCTGTACGCCCCATGCCCACTGCTATCTCATCTGCTACCAAATGCACTTGATAGCGTTCACACAACTCACGCGCTCTACGCAAATATGTCGGGTGATACATCGCCATGCCCGCCGCGCCCTGTACCAAAGGCTCGATGATGAAGGCAGCGAGTTCAGTGTGGTGCCGTTGCAAGTGCTGCTCCAAATCCAATGAACAACGCAAGGCGTAGGCTTCGGGACTTTCTCCCAGCTCAGACTTCCGACTGTCCGGGCTGAGCACTGTAGCTTGCTGCCGTATCAACGGTCCATAGGCATCCCTGAATATTGCGACATCGGTCACAGACAATGCACCCACAGTTTCCCCGTGATAGCTATTTTGCAGGCTGATGAATTGAGTCTTATGTGGTTGACCGCTGTTACGCCAATAATGCGCGCTCATCTTTAATGCCATCTCGATTGCCGACGCACCGTCCGAGCCAAAGCTGCAGTGACCCAATCCGGCCGGGGCGAGCGAACGCAATCGTTCGGAAAGTTGTACGACTGGCTCATGGGTAAAACCCGCGAGCATGACATGTTCCAGGTTATCAAGTTGCTCACGCAAGGCCGCGTTGATATAGGGGTTGCTATGCCCGAACAGATTCACCCACCAGGAGCTCACCGCGTCCAGGTAACGTTTTCCGTCATAGTCAAACAACCAAACGCCCTTGCCGCGCGCGATCGGCAACAGGGGAAATTTTTCGTACTGTTTCATTTGCGAACAGGGATGCCAGACGGCGGAAAGGCTACGGGCAAGAAGACTGGCGTTGTTTGTAGTGGTAGG
>CAIOKY010000065.1 GCA_903858965.1 uncultured Nitrosomonadales bacterium
AACTGTTCGGCGATCACGAGCGGCGCATGGTTGGGCAACATGATCCCGCCGGCACCGACGCGTATGGTCGAAGTGCCGCCGGCCACATGTCCGATCAGAACGGCAGTCGCGGCGCTGGCGATGCCCGGCATGCCATGGTGTTCGGCCAGCCAGTAGCGCTGGTAACCCCAGCGCTCCGCGTGCCGAGCAAGGTCCAGCGTGTTGCGAAACGACCGGGCAGCGTCGCTGCCTTCGTTGATCGGGGATAGATCGAGGATGGAAAATGGGATCATGCGTTTCATCGAGTGGTGATATTTCAGGCTGCACAAACATCAACAAGCCCGGCATTCCGGGCTTGTACTTTGCACGATTTACGTGAACTTCATCACGCCGCCTTTGCAATCCACTTTGATAGTGTCTTTCGCGGCATAGCGGCCTTCCAATATCAACTTGGACAGCGGATTCTCCAACTGCGCCTGTATGGCGCGTTTCAACGGACGCGCGCCATAGACCGGATCGAAGCCCGCGTTGGCGATCTCCGCCAGCGCAGCGTCGCTGATGACCAATTTCATTTCCATCGCGCCCAGTCGTTTTTCCAGATACTGCAACTGGATGCGTGCGATGGACTTGATGTCCTTCTCGTCCAGCGCGTGGAACACCACAACCTCGTCGATGCGGTTGATGAACTCGGGACGGAAATAACTCTTCACCTCGCCCATCACCGCGAGCTTGATGACCTGATAATCGTCGCCGGACATGTGCTGGATCATCTGCGAACCGAGGTTCGACGTCATCACGATCACGGTGTTCTTGAAGTCCACGGTGCGTCCCTGGCCATCGGTCATGCGCCCGTCGTCCAGCACTTGCAGCAAAACGTTGAACACATCGGGATGCGCTTTCTCCACTTCATCAAGCAGAATGACACTGTAAGGTTTGCGCCGCACGGCTTCGGTCAGCCCGCCGCCTTCTTCATAACCGACATAGCCGGGCGGCGCACCGATCAGGCGCGCGACGGAATGCTTCTCCATGTACTCGCTCATGTCGATGCGGATCAAGTGATCTTCCGAGTCGAACATGAAACCGGCCAGCGCCTTGCACAGCTCGGTCTTGCCGACGCCGGTCGGGCCAAGAAACAGGAACGAACCGTAGGGACGATTCGGATCGGACAAGCCTGAGCGCGAACGGCGGATAGCGTCGGACACCAACTTCACTGCTTCGTCCTGGCCGACCACGCGCTCATGCAGCTTGTCTTCCATCTTGAGCAGCTTGTCGCGCTCGCCCTGCATCATCTTGGAAACCGGGATGCCGGTCGCGCGGCTCACCACTTCGGCGATCTCTTCCGCACCGACCTGGGTGCGCAGCAAACGGTTCTTGGGTTTGTTCTCTTCGTTATGCACCGCTTCTTTCAGCTTGGCCTCGAGCTGCGGCAACTTGCCGTATTGCAGCTCGGCCACTTGCTCCAGTTTGCCTTCGCGTTGCAAGCGGGTGATCTCGGCACGCACTTTTTCCATCTCTTCCTTGAGCAGTGCCGTGCCTTGCGCGGCACCCTTCTCCGCCTTCCAGATTTCTTCCAGGTCGGCGTATTCGCGTTGCAGTTTTTTGATCTCGTCCTCGATCAGCGCGAAACGTTTTTTCGACGCCTCGTCCTTTTCCTTCTTCACTGCTTCGCGCTCGATCTTGAGCTGGATCAGGCGGCGATCCAGCTTGTCCATGACTTCGGGCTTGGAATCGATCTCCATACGGACTCGCGCGGCAGCCTCATCGATCAGATCGATCGCCTTGTCCGGCAGGAAGCGGTCGGTGATGTAACGATGCGACAATTCCGCAGCGGCGATGATGGCCGGGTCGGTGATGTCCACGCCGTGATGCAATTCATATCTTTCCTGCAGGCCGCGCAGGATCGCGATGGTCGCTTCCACGCTCGGCTCTTCAACGAATACTTTCTGGAAGCGGCGTTCCAGCGCGGCATCCTTCTCGATGTATTTGCGGTATTCGTCCAGCGTGGTCGCGCCCACGCAATGCAGCTCGCCGCGCGCCAGCGCGGGCTTGAGCATGTTGCCCGCGTCCATCGCGCCTTCGGCCTTGCCCGCGCCGACCATGGTATGCAACTCGTCGATGAACACGATGGTCTGGCCTTCATCCTGCGCCAGTTCTTTCAAAACATTTTTCAGGCGGTCCTCGAACTCGCCGCGATATTTCGCACCGGCCAGCAACGCGGCCATGTCCAGGCTCAATACTTTTTTGTTCTTCAACGATTCCGGCACTTCGCCATTGACGATACGCTGCGCCAGACCTTCGACGATCGCGGTCTTGCCGACACCTGGCTCACCGATCAAAACCGGATTATTTTTGGTGCGGCGTTGCAACACCTGGATCGCGCGGCGGATCTCGTCGTCGCGCCCGATCACCGGGTCGAGCTTGCCCTGGCGGGCGCGCTCAGTCAGGTCTATCGTGTATTTTTTCAGGGATTCGCGCTGGCCTTCGGATTCCGCGCTGCCGACTGCCTCTCCGCCGCGTACGGTGGTGATCGCCTGCTCCAGCGGTGCGCGCGTCACGCCATGCTGCTTGAGCAAGCGCCCGGTCTCGCCCTTGTCATCGCATGCCGCGAGCAGGAACATCTCCGATGCGATGAATTCATCGCCGCGTTTCTGCGCGGCCTTGTCGGTGAGGTTGAGCAGGTTGGAAAGATCGCGCCCGACCTGCACTTCGCCACCGTGGCCTTCCACCTTGGGCAGGCGCTCCACCGCGTCTTTCAATGCGGTCTTCAGCGGCGCGACATTGCCTCCGGCACGCGCAAGCAGCGAAGCCGCGCCGCTGTCGGCATCGTTGAGCAAGGCCAGCAGCAAGTGCTGCGGCTCGATGAACTGGTTGTCGCTTCCGACCGCCAAGCTCTGTGCATCGGACAGCGCTTGCTGGAACTTGGTCGTGAATTTGTCGAAACGCATGAGAACCCCTTCTGAATATGATTACCTCCGAAATGGAGCAGGTCGTGCCCGATTTCAAGTGGCCGGCAAAAATTCAGCCCGCAGGCTGGTATATAGGGCGGACCGTACTTTACTTTCGCCACGCCGCCCGAAAATATCGTAAGATGAAATCCTTGGGATCGCAGCAATCATGCAGGAAAATCACTGGAATCATTCGGGGAGAAAGAAGTTACTTAGCAACCATAATTGAAAATCAGGGAGAACGATGATGGCGAAAATGAATGCTTTTTATGCGCAATCCGGCGGTGTCACGGCAGTAATCAATGCTTCTGCGTGCGGTGTGATCGAGACTGCACGCAAGCACAAGGACAAGATCGGCAAGGTGTATGCCGGCCGCAACGGCATCATCGGCGCGCTGACCGAAGACCTGATCGACACCACCAAGGAATCTGCCAAAGCCATCTCCTCGCTGCGCTACACGCCCTCCGGCGCATTCGGTTCCTGCCGCTACAAACTCAAGAGCCTGGAAGCCAACAAACGCGAATACGAGCGCCTGATCGAAATCTTCAAGGCGCACAACATCGGCTACTTCTTCTATAACGGCGGCGGCGATTCCGCCGACACCTGCTACAAGGTCTCGCAGCTTTCCGAAAAACTGGGTTACCCGGTGCAGGCCATCCATGTTCCCAAGACCGTGGACAATGACTTGCCGATCACCGACTGCTGCCCCGGCTTCGGCTCGGTCGCAAAATATATCGCCGTCTCCACATTGGAGGCCAGCTACGATGTGTGTTCCATGGCCAAGACCTCGACCAAGGTATTCGTCATCGAAGTGATGGGCCGCCATGCGGGCTGGATCGCCGCGGCGGGCGGACTGGTCGAGGACCACGGCATCCCCGTCGTCATCCTGTTCCCGGAGATCGAATTCGACCAGAAAAAATTTCTCGCCAACGTGGACGCTAAAGTCAAGAAATACGGCTATTGCAGCGTGGTGGTGTCGGAAGGTTGCCATTATCCGGACGGAAAATTCCTTGCCGAACAGGGTACGCGCGATGCTTTCGGCCATGCGCAACTCGGCGGTGCAGCGCCGGTCGTCGCCAACATGGTCAAGGAAGCGTTCGGCTACAAATTCCACTGGGCTGTTGCCGATTATCTGCAACGCGCCGCGCGCCATATCGCATCGAAGACCGATGTGGACCAGGCCTACGCACTGGGCAAGGCCGCAGTGGAACTGGCGATCAAGGGACAGAACGCGGTGATGCCCACGATAGACCGCATCTCCGACAAGCCCTACAAATGGAAAGTCGGTGTCGCTCCGCTGAGCAAGGTCGCGAACGTGGAAAAATTCATGCCGCGCGATTTCATCACGCCCGACGGTTTCGGCATCACGGCAAAATGCCGCACCTACTTGTTGCCACTGATCAAGGGCGAAGACTATCCGCCATACAAGGATGGCCTGCCGCAGTATGTACGCCTGAAAAACGTTGCGGTGCCGAAGAAGCTGGCCAGCTTCAGCATTTAAAGGGTCAACGTAGCAAGGGGTGTGACGTTCCGCTTCGTGGCAAAATCGGATTGATGAGTGTGGTTGCGCACAGACAGCATGATAGTTAATCGTGTAAATTTCTGATGCATTCTGAAGAACCTAACAGCACATGCATATTCTGGTGTATAGATAATTAATGGTCATTCTTGTTAAAAACTTTATATTACTGGCGCTACTGGTTGGCAATGTGGCGTTTGCGACACCGAATCACTTTTCGAGTGTGGTAGGTTCCGCGCTAGTGTGCAGAGATCAAATTAGTGCTGAATACTTTAATGGTTATATGACAACCTACTTTGGGAAGCCCGCATTCACTTCGGGAGGGGCGAACTGGTGGAAAGTGGATGACCAATTATTTAACTCCGAAGTTGAATATATTATTGTAGGCGCGGGCCAGGATTTTATTGGCGCTACCTTTAAAGATGACCCAGATAAATTGATGGCAAAGATAAGAGACTATATGGGGCTGGATTATAGGCAGATGGATGTTGAGAAGTGGATCGCACCCACGGCGGGAGTCATTATCAAGTATTACGATAAAACCACGCCAAGCAAGATGTATTGTATTGGATCTCCACACACTCCTGTTAGTAGCTGATCATTGTTTGAACCTTCTGAATGTCAACTTTGATGTAAACAGATCGACTACCTGACGAAGGACTGCACTTACGAATGGCCGCTTTTCGGCGGGCATTTATAATGAGCCGTGAGCAGGTCTGAGCTGCCCCGGGTTTTTCGGACACACCAATTAAGATACACATCTCATCGCCTCGAATTGCATTGGACTCACATATCCTAACGTCTGATGCCGTCTCTGGCGATTGTAAAACACCTCGATGTAATCGAATATCGCTGCCCTTGCCGCATCATGGCTGTGGAAGTCGCAATGATGCACCAGTTCGTTTTTCAGATTACTAAAGAAGCTTTCTGCTACCGCATTGTCGTAGGCATTGCCTTTGCCGCTCATGCTCGGCTGCATTCCATGTGCGTGCATCGTTTCACGATAATTCCGCGCCGCGTAAATCGGACCTTGATCGGTGTGGTGGATCAATCCTTGGCCAGGCTGCCGTTGTTCCAGGGCCATATTGAGCGCACCCAGCACCAACGCCAAGTCGGGCTTGCCGCTCATTGACCAACCGACGACACGGCGAGCATACAAATCCAACAGCACCGCCAAATACAGAAACCCGGCACGGGTACGGATGAAAGTCATATCGCCCACCCAAACTCGGTTGGGGTTCGCAACCTGGAACTGCTGCTGTAGCAGGTTCGGTACCGCCGGCGCGGTAGCATGGTTCTCCACCGTGAGACGGAAACGGCGCTTGCGCCGCGCTTCAATCCCCGCGCTCTTGCGCAGCCTTGCCACCCGATGCTTGCCGCAAACAACACCTTGGGCATTCAACTCCAGCCAGGTCTTTATTGCCCCGTATGCCTGCCGCGACTGCACGTGCACACGATGTATCTGTGTCAGCAACACCCGATCTAGTGCCACTTTAGGACCATCGGGCCGGTCACGCCACGCGTAGTAGCCGCTGCGCGAAACCTGCATGACCTTGCACATCCGCATGACGCTGAACTCTGGTTCATGTTTCCTGATAAACCCGTACCTCACCCGAGTTCCTTGGCAAAGTACGCTGCGGCCTTTTTTAGGATGTCACGCTCCTCGGTGACACGCTTGAGTTCGGCCTTGAGTCGCTCAATATCGCTTTGCTGATCCAGCGGTTTGCGCCCAGACCCGCGAAACGCCTGGTCATCCTTGGCACTCAACTCCTTCTGCCACTTGTAGAGCTGATTGCGACGTATGCCCAATTCCAGCGCCAATTGCGAAGCCGGTTTCTGTCCAAGCTCCAACAACCTGACCTCCTCCAACTTGAACTCGCGGCTGAATCGTTGCCGCTGCCGTTCAGCATTAACCTTCGTCCGTTCCTTTCCCATCTGACACCTCCAAGCGTATTATGACTTCACTTAAAAGTGTCCGAAATATCCGGGTCAGCTCAGTCTGTCCCCAAAGCGGATAATGGCGTAACGTGTAAATTGTCAGAACGAATATTTCTTGTGCAGAAAAGCAAAAAGCCACAAAAGGACATTGCCCCTCTGTGACTCCGGGTTAGGCTCTCACTAAACTGATTTGCGACGAACGGCGATGAAACTTAGCAGTCCGATACCTGAGAGCAGAAGCGCAACTTCTGATGGTTCAGGCACGGGTGAAACTAACGGCTTGAAATTTACACCTACAACCAAATCGTTGTAATCATGATCACCGTTATTAACAGGATCGTTATAGATCAGAAGATTCTGATAAGACATATTATTAACTGTCGTGGCACCTACAATTCCGAACACGCCTTCGTTGGAAAGATAGCCAAAGTTTGTGGTGTTTGAAATGGAAGTTGAGTTGGCTATCGTGTATCCAGGGCTGATTGTCCCGAAACTAAAGTTCAGATTGCCGGCCGATACACTCTGAGTAACGTAACTGCCAACGGTCGTTGCATGACCGGTGAAATCAAGTGCCGCATTGCTTGTAAAGGTATTGGTGTATCCCGCTTGTGATCCTAAAAAAGTATAGGTCACAGTGCCTGCCACAGTTGCTGTCAAAGTCCCGTAGGTAAATGACAGCTCAGGTGTGGTGAATCCTCCCATAGATTCACCACTAGGGTTATTGAATAAATATGTTGAATATGGCCCATTGGGATCTACATTGGTGATATTGAGCACAGACGCACTGGCAACCGTGGTGCATGCAGCTAATGCTAGGCCGGACAGTAGGCAGAGCGCTTTGTTACCCATGAAAAATCCTTTGCAATTGGAAGACTTAATGGAATGACTAGTAGTCAACGGCTTCAGTATGCAACACTCAAGTGATACTAACAATAGTCCATTCATACTAATCCAAGCCACATAGCCTTTTGCCATATTGCATAGACCCTCGGTTCAATGTGGGTGATGCCGAACATGATAAGGAGCATCAAGGCAATAACTGGTTTGTGTCGCGAGTCGTGCGCCAGATGTGAAAAATGCCAAGCATAAAGAGGCAGTTCTTGAGTAACTGGCAAGGACCGCTTTCCGGCTGGTAATATGGCATCATGAAGTGGTGGTTAGTGTCGTTTGCAGAACTTGACGGAATTCCGGTTATAGCCAACAACCAAAATAATTTGGTGTTGTATATGTGTTGGTCATTTGACTATATCAATCCAGATACTTGAAGTGAACCGCTAGACTGTAAGAAGCGCGGTACTTCCCAATCCAGCGGGCTCCCATCTCACCCACTTATTCCAGTGTGCGCATCTTCCCGCATCGTTTATAATCGCGGACTTAATTACACATCAAGGAAAGCTGTATGAGTTTGAACAAAGTCCCCTCCGGAAAAAACCTGCCCGACGACTTCAACGTGATCATCGAAATCCCCATGCACGGGGAGCCGGTGAAATATGAGGTGGACAAGGAGTCCGGCGCGATCTTTGTCGATCGCTTCATGAACACCGCGATGCACTACCCATGCAACTACGGTTATATCCCGCACACCCTGTCCGCGGACGGCGACCCGGTGGACGTGCTGGTGATCACGCCCGTGCCCCTGAATACAGGTGTCGTCGTACGCTGCCGCCCGCTGGCCGTGCTCAAGATGGAAGACGAAGCCGGCATGGATGCCAAGGTGCTGGCCGTGCCGGTGGACAAACTTTCCACGCTGTACCGCGGCCTGAAAAGCCACACCGAATTGCCGGAAATCACGCTCAAACAGATCAGCCATTTCTTTCAGCACTATAAAGACCTCGAGCCCAACAAGTGGGTGAAGATAGGCGGATGGAGCGGCATCGAGGATGCCCGTGCCGAGATCATGGCAGGCGTCAAAAACTATCAGGACTCACCGGAAAAACCCTGCTTCTAACAGATAGCTAGCCGCACAAGGAGGCGACATGACAGCACGAATCATCGACGGCAAAACGATCGCGCAACAAGTACGCGCCGAATGGAAAGTGCGCGCCGATGCGCTGAAGGCGCGCGGCATAACGCCGGGGCTTGCGGTCATTATCGTCGGGGAAGACCCTGCCTCCAAGGTCTATGTCGCTAACAAGGTGAAGGCCTGTGCCGAACTGGGTTTGCATTCCGAGCACATCATGCTGTCCGCCGATATACCCGAAGCGAACCTGCTGGCAAGGATCGCCGAACTGAACAACGATACCAAGATACACGGCATCCTTGTGCAACTGCCGGTGCCCAAACATATCGACAGCAACAAGGTGCTCGAAGCGATCAACCCTGACAAGGATGTGGACGGCTTCCACCCGGAAAACGTCGGCGCGCTGGTCACCGGCAACATGCGCTTCGCACCCTGCACACCTTATGGCGCGATGGTGCTGCTGGAAAAATGCGGTATCAGTATCGAGGGCAAGCACGCCGTTGTCGTGGGCCGCAGCAACATCGTCGGCAAGCCGATGGCGCTGATGTTATTGCAGGCCAATGCCACAGTGACAATCTGCACCTCGAAGACTCAAGACCTCGCCAAGTTCACCCGCGACGCCGACATCCTCGTCGTTGCGACCGGCAAGCCGAAGATGATCACCGGCAACATGATCAAACCGGGCGCGGCGGTGATCGATGTCGGCATCAATCGCCTGCCCGACGGCAAGTTGTGTGGCGATGTGGATTTCGATTCCGCAAAGGAAGTTGCGGGCTGGATTACGCCGGTTCCCGGCGGCGTGGGCCCGATGACCATCACAATGCTGGTGGCGAACACTGTGCGCGCGGCGGAACGGATTTCCGGTTTCGGCAAGTAGGCAATCCTTTCCGTGACTATTTGAAATCGCGGCGTTCCACATTCATAGAGAGGAACGCATGTCACCTGATCCCGCAGACAAAAAATTCGGCGTGCATCCGGATGTACTCAAACTGAGCTTGGTCAGTCTGCTGACCGACCTGAGCTCGGAAATGATCTTCTCAGTCTTCGCGATTTTCTTTACCACGATCGCGGGCGCATCGGCGGCTTTGCTCGGCATGATAGAAGGCTTCGCCGATTTATCGGCTTCCTCGCTGAATTATTTAGCGGGCTGGTTATCGGACCGTACTGGCAAGCGAAAGATATTCGCGATGGCCGGATATGGTTTTTCCACGCTGGCCAAAACTATTTTGCTGATCTCCAGTTCGGTCGCTGGCCTCAGTGCATTTCGGGTCATCGAGCGGCTGGGCAAGGGTTTCCGCGGGCCGCCGCGCGATGCATGGCTCGCGGCTGTGGCTGACAAAGACACGCGGGGATACTCGTTCGGCGTGCACAAGGCGCTCGACAAGACGGGCGCAGTGCTCGGCCCGCTGGTCGCATACGGCCTGCTCGCGTGGCTGGGTGACGGCACCTCGACATTCCGTATCCTGTTCTGGGTCGCACTCGTGCCCGCCCTGCTCAGCATCGTGGTCCTGGGCCTGATCAAGGATCAGCCGGGCGTGCAACACCGGCGCGAGAATATTTTTGAAACCTGGAAAGTCCTCAGCCCGGAGTTCAAGCGTTACCTGATCGCGGCAGGTATCTTTTCACTGGCCTATTTCAGTTTCGGTTTCCTGATGTTGCGTGCGCACAGCGCCGGATTTGCAGTCAAGGACATCGTATTGCTTTACGCCTTGTTCAACATCTCGTTCGTGATCACCGCACCGCTGCTAGGCAAACTCGGCGATCGCATGGGCAGGGCGAGCATGATCATGCTGGGCTACCTGATCTATCTGTTGATGAGTGTCGGCTTCGCATTCGCGGCCACGCAATGGCAAATCGTCGTGCTGTTCGTCATCTACGGGGTGTTCTATGCGATCGACGAGGCCCAGAGCAAGGCGTTCATCGCCGACATCGAAGCAGAGCGGCGCGCATCCGCGATCGGGCTCTATAATTTCGTGACCGGCCTCATCTACCTGCCCGCATCGCTGATCGCCGGGGCACTGTGGCTGCTGCATCCGGCCAGCGCTTTCCTGGTGGCTGCGTGTATTGCCTTTGCCGCATTGGCGGCATTCATGCTGTTGCGGCCGGACAAGAAACGGACAGAAAACTAAAGGTAATTCGCGCAGAAACTGTCTTTTGCTGATGTATACTTTGCAACAATCAACGCACCAATCCGAACCAGATCAAAATTGGTGGCGATGCAGCGAAAAATTTTTCATTCTTTAGTGAGCCCAGCCAGCATGAACAATAACGAGGAAATCACAAAATCTTTTATCTCAAAATTTTTTCATCGTTTTGAAATGATCATCACGATGGGAATTGTTGTCCTGATATCCATCATGATCCTCGCGGCATTCTGGGGCCTGGGCATTGAAACCTATCATCTCGTCCTGCACGGCGCATTCGACACGCTTGACCACCGGGCATTCCAGTCTGCTTTCGGAATGGTGATGACGCTGCTGATCGCGATAGAATTCAATCGTACTATCATGCATGCATACTTGGCAGAGGGCCATGAGATGATAGTAAAAACGGTTATACTGGTTTCAATCCTTGCCGTTTCCAGGCAATTTATCGTGATTGAGATCGACACCATATCGCCTTACACTCTGGCCGCCCTTGCCTTCTCGCTTCTATCGCTAGGCATCGTTTATTGGCTGATGGAACGAAAGCCGTCGCTGCGGGGCGACAACCTCTCCAAAGATTAGCATTGGAAATGTCTTTTGCATCGCGGGGTGACACTCTCGTTGGTAATGATGTCAATTATTCCACCGCATCCGACAAAACTCTGCGCGTAGAATCGGCATACAGGCCAGATCAAATAGTTATTGGCTAATTTAATGGTTCGGGTGTGCAAAACCGGCCACTCGTTATCTGTATAGGCCGCCTGATGGCCAGGTTATGTTGCCTGCATCAAGGTGCGTATGATTACTCCAGAATGCTGCGAATACTTTGTCATAGCAAGGCTGCAGGGCATGATGCGGATCCACGAATTCGGCAGCACTGCAGCCGAATCGTTCAGACTGTCCGGCATCAAAAATCACAATATTTTCCCGCAGCGCCCAGTCGCTGAGTACCCGCTTGGTTTGCATTAGGTACGGAGAGAAATACGGGTGTGTGACAAACGCAGTTTCCATACCCGGCAGCAGAGGCGGCATGAATAGTAATAGTTTGCCGCCTTTGCATTCTGTCTGTCGCGCAAGAACGGCTAGACGACGCAGAAAGGCCGGATTCGGCCTGCCCCGCCAATTTACCAGACTGAAGGAATATGTTGAACTGGAGGCCGTCGCGGAAATAATCAGTGGCTGTGCATCCTTAATTGGATCCTTCTCGGCGAAAGTGGCACTGCCGTCAAAGCGAAAACCGGTGCAGGTACCGCGATGGGTGATATCGAAGTCCTTCGCCAATGCGCCATCCGCGCAGCGGTAATCATCGCTGCTGTCCTGCAGGAAGTAGCCGCGGAAGGCGGCGGCCCTGTTATCGGCAAGCAGGATAGCTTTTAAAATCTCCAGCAGACCGGCGATGCGCGGAAGGGAAAGCGAGTCCCGCATTCTATCCAACATCGGGGGCCTGATCGCAGACTGAACAAGTTGCATGGTCGCCGTAGCGGAAAGATCGACTGATACAGGTTTATCATCCAGATAAATCCAGCCTAGTGACCAATCCAATGGAATGATCAGATTCGTAACGTTATCAGCATGCTCAACCAACCATTCGGCTTCATCAATTGCGGCGCTAAGCGAATGTGCACTCTGTGCATAATTGTAGGCGCTAAGCACGTTCGGGAATGCTTGCTGGGAGATTCCCATAGCAGTTGAGGAGCCCAGTACAACGGTGTTAATTTCCCCGATGCGATCATTCAGGCGCAGCGTCTTGAACAAGTGTGTATCAAGTAATGTGGGGGCGTAAGTGATGCCGCGTGTGCCCTGTTGCCATTGGCTGGCGAGCAGTACCTTGCGGGAGTTCCCCAGCGTATCCCCAAGCAGGATTAGATTGAATATAAAGATGGGCAGCAGCGTTGCGCAGAAGCAGGCAAACAGTATCCAGACAAAACGTTTGTGTGGTGCGCCCATATTCAGAACTGAAAGTAGAGGAACTCTGATTGCTGGTTCAAGTTGACAATAGCGCAGAAGCCAATCAGCCATACAATAAGAGCCATGTAAGGAGATGGCAGCCACCTCAACCGGAAAATTCGAGTCTCTGCTGGTACATCCAGCGCTGGTTGATAGGCGGCCATGATCTGCTGCGTGTTGGGAGCGAACCACACGATAAGCAGCGATATGCATATCCAGTTGACTGCACTACTGCCAATGAGGCCATTGGATGCTCTGAAGGCTATACCGTGCGCTGAAAGCCATTGACCAATCTCACCCCACTTGGATAGCCATGCGTACGGTAGGATAAATCCGTTCATGCCTGCCATTGCTTTGAGTAGCGCAATAGCCGCGGTGAAATTATGGGCACGAAACACCACCCATGCTGTAACCACAGCAAGAAAGGTGAACGCTACCGAGAGAACATGCATCGGGCGTGAGAGTGGTTGGTCCGGATTCTGTCCCAGCTTGCGGCGAACTGTGTGCCAAGCATGATTGAAGACCAGATACGCTCCATGCAGCCCGCCCCAGATCACAAAAGTCCAGTTAGCACCATGCCACAGGCCGCCCAACAGCATGGTCGCCATCAGGTACAGGTAACGGCGTGCCCTGCCCTTGCGATTGCCACCCAATGGAAAATATAAATAATCACGCAAGAAGCGCGACAGCGTCATGTGCCAGCGCCGCCAGAATTCGATAATGTTGACCGATTTATAGGGCGAGTGGAAGTTGAGTGGGAGGGCAACACCGAACATGCGCGATAACCCGATCGCCATATCCGAGTAACCGGAAAAATCGAAATATAATTGCAGTGTGTAGCATAATGCACCGCACCAAGCGTCAGTTAAAGTAATTGGCGCCCCGGCGGCGGATCCGTCGAATACTGGCCCAACGAAAGATGCGAGACTGTCTGCCAGTATGACTTTCTTGAACAGTCCGATGAAAAAGATAGTTAACCCAACCGACATGTTTTCGTAATGAAAGCGATAGGTGGAAGCGCGGGAAAACTGCGGCATCATTTCTTTGTGATGCAGCACCGGACCGGCGATCAAGTGGGGAAAGTAAGTGACAAACAGGGTGTAATGGATGAAGTTGTATTCCTTTACTTTACCTTGGTAGGTATCTACCAAAAAGGCAATTTGGGTAAAGGTAAAAAATGAGATACCTAGAGGTAAAAAGACCTCACCTATTGGTAATGCAGTACCAACAAGATGATTTAGATTGTCAGCAAAAAAATTAGCGTATTTGAAGAAGCCGAGCAGTATTAAATTGATAGTAATTGCGCTAATCAATAATACCTTAGGCTGACTGGTTGGTTGGTTGGTTGGTTTTATGCCCTATTGTATAGG
>CAIOKY010000066.1 GCA_903858965.1 uncultured Nitrosomonadales bacterium
CTGATAGCTGCCAATGCTGCAATGTATTTCCATAGCTCCTGCCCAGATTCTGTCTTAAGGAGCCAAATTCCTGTAACAGCAGACGTAGGCGCTGCAACCGCGATGACCAATTCAATTGCAAAATTTAGTCGTTCGACTCTATTAAGGCGAGCGGCATAGTACTTGACGTTTAGCCGAGCAGTTTTGTAGAGGTCATATACGATCCATACAGGATGAAGTTCATTGGCCATATATTTTTATTTCAGAAAATCAATTAAAGGGGCCTGGCTCGAATTTCATTTCAACGTCAGCAATCATCGCTACTCTGACACATTTTATCCGGCCTTCAAAAGAAATCTTCTTCGAGGAACTATCGGGGACAGACCACGGTTTCATTTCTTCTCCCAAGGCGCAAAGCCGATGGGGCGCTTCTTCTTCGGCTCCAGCGGCGTCATCAGTTCGCGGATGGCTTCAAAAACCGCCTTGAACTGGACGTCGTATTTCTTTTCGAGTGTGGCCAGCTTACGGGAGAGTTCGGCGTTGGTGGAAAGCATCTGCCGCAAACGCACGAAAGCGCGCATGATTTCGATGTTGACCTGGATGGCGCGGTCACTGTGCAGAACGCTGGAGAGCATCGCAACGCCCTGCTCGGTGAAGGCGTATGGAGAGTATTTCCGATGCTGCCCGCGCCCACTCTTTAAGGTCACAATTTGTGACCTTAAAGGCAAAGCTTCTTCTGCAGTAAGCTGGAACATGAAATCGTCAGGAAAACGATCCAGATTCCGCTTGACTGCTTGATTCAATACTTTGACCTCAACCTCGTAGAGCGCAGCCAGATCTTCGTCAAGCATGACCTTCTGCCCACGAATAAGAAATATCCGCGATTCGATCTGCTCTACAGACGTAATCAGCTTTTTGTCAGCCATCACCCCTCCCCTTGCTGTTGCATTCTACACAATCACGGTTGTTTCTCCACTGAGTTCAAAGTGTTCGTTACCACACAGACCGGCGATCGCATTAAGTCCAATCTCCGGTTCCTGCAGAGGATAACCTGCCAACTCAAGTGAAGGAACATGAAAATGAACAACGCTACAACCGAAGAAGTTTTGAAAGAGCCCGTTGAATTGCCGCAAATCCGTTTCCCCGTTAAAGGCGCTAAAAATGCCGAGGATGTGGCCGGTGAAAAGGACGACATAGCAAAACTCAACAAGATCGTTGCGGAAGCTTTCGGGGCAATTGAGGAGGCGACCGGGCTTTCCGAAAAAGAGGTACTGCGCGTTATCAAGGATACCGATGTGGAGATGCTCAAGGATGTAATGAAGGACGACATCAACGTGGAAGCGCTTAAAGAAGGCGTTCAGGAGTCCATCAAGAAAATCTCGCTGGCGACCGCTCTTGAAACAGCGCAAATCAGCGAAATATTCACGGCAAAGCAGGATGCCGACCTGGATGACATCGTCAACCGGCTTCAACACCGGGCCCAAACCAACAGGGATACGTTTGGCAATTAAGTAATGCGCTACCGATCATCATGCCGGTAGTCAAAAGGTCAGCTCAACCTGAGATAACCCAAGCTGCACAGGTCGGCTTGGGGTGTTGCGATCATTGAGTGCGCGGAACTTGCCGCTATAATGGCGCAATATTGCAACTCCCGGGCATCCCATGTACCAGAGTTACTTTGGCCTCGCCGAAGAGCCGTTCTCCATCGCACCTGATCCGCGCTATCTCTACATGAGCCAGCGCCACCAGGAGGCGCTCGCGCATCTGCTGTATGGCGTGAATGCGGGCGGCGGATTCGTGTTGCTCACCGGCGAGGTGGGCGCAGGCAAGACCACGGTGTGCCGCTGCTTCCTCGAACAGATCCCGGCATCCTGCGATGTAGCCTATATCTTCAACCCCAAGCTGACGGTAGCAGAACTGCTCTCGACGATCTGCGCAGAATTCGGCATCGCCTGCCCACCCGGCAACACCAGCATCAAGGTATACATCGATTGCATCAATGCCTACCTGCTGGCCGCGCACGCCAAGGGCAGGCATACGGTGCTGATCATCGACGAGGCGCAGAATCTTTCTGCCGATGTGCTGGAGCAGCTGCGGCTGCTCACCAATCTGGAAACCAACCAGCGCAAGCTGTTGCAGATCATATTGCTGGGCCAACCGGAACTGGCGGCGATGCTGGCGCAACCCGAATTACGCCAGCTCGCGCAAAGGATCATCGCGCGCTATCACCTGGGGCCGCTGGATAAACGCGAGGTCGCCACTTATGTCCAGCATCGGCTCGAGGTCGCCGGCGTGCAGCGCCAGTTGTTCCCGGCCGCGCTGATGGGCTCGCTGTATCGTTTGAGCAGAGGCATCCCGCGCATCATCAACGTGCTGTGCGACCGCGCTTTGCTGGGCGCCTATTCGCAAAGCAAGGAACGTGTCGATCGCGCGACCTTGAAGCAGGCGGCCTATGAGGTGTTCCATAATCCGGCGGCAGAACGCCGCAATCTGTTGCGCCCGTTATTGGCGGGGCTGTTGCTGGCCAGCACGGTGTTTGCGGTGGCGCGTTATCAGAACGCCGAACCAGTTGCACCTCCGGCCAGGATCGAAGTCAAGACGGTGGAAATCAAACGACTGACAGCATTGCCGGATGTGCTGGAATGGCCGACGGCACAACCGATCGCTGACAGCAAGTCACTGGCCTACGCCGCGCTGTTCAAAGCATGGGGCGAGGCATATCAAAACACTGACGACAAGCAAGACGACGCATGCAAACAGGCACAGGCAGCCGGGTTGCGCTGCATGACAGAGCGCGGCTGGCTGGATGATCTACGCAGGCAGAACATGCCCGCAGTCCTGCAGATGCGCGACAAGCAGGGAATCGAATTCAGCGCGATGCTGACCGGGCTGGATGACAAATCTGCCACCTTTGTTGTCGCGGGCGAGAACCGCAAAGTCGCACTGGGCGTGCTGGCGACCCAGTGGTCCGGGCATTACACGCTGCTGTGGCGCAAGCCGCCGCTTGCCAGCAAGAAATTGCAACTGGGCGATTACGGGCCGGATGTGGAATGGCTGGGCAAACAGCTTGCGCGACTCGACGGCAAGACCCGCGATTCCGACAACAAGCAGTTGTTCGACGAGACCATGTTGCGCCGTGTCAGGCAGTTCCAGATCGACCAGGGTCTCCGTCCCGATGGCAGTGTCGGGTCGCAGACCCTGATGCGCCTTAGTTTGGCAACGGACTCGACAGCGCCCAAATTACATGTGGAGAAAGATTAAGCATGTCTTATATCCTGGATGCGCTCAAAAAATCCGACCAGCAGCGGAATATCGGTGTCCCGCCAACATTGCAGTTCGCACAGGCAACGATGCCCACGCCAAAAAGGCCGTCGAGTTTTTATTACGGACTGCTCGCGATAATGTTGCTGGTCGCAGGCGTCGCGATCGGTTTGCTGCGTCCCTGGCAAGCTGAGCAAATACCTGCAGTGACCGAGCCGATTGCACAACGTTCGCCAACTGTGATTCCGCAACAGGCTGCCCCGCCCACTGTCCCAGCATCGCCTGAGGTTGTCGGCAATACCGCACAGGTGATCGCGGCAGCACCGGCCCAGCAGAAACCTGACTCTTCCACCGCGAAATCACAGGAGCAGCAGCCGATATCATTCGACGAATTGCCTGTACAGATCCAGCGGGAGATTCCCGATATGGCAATCCAGCTCCATGCCTATTCGAGCAAACCCGACGAGCGTCTTGCCTACATCAATTCAAAAAAATTGCGGGAAGGGGATTCCGTGATGCCGGGACTGATGCTGGAACAGATCACGCCGGACGGCATGATATTCAGCTACAAGGGATATCGTTTCAAGCACGGCATTCGGTAGGAATAAATAGTCAACAAAGGACAGAACTTTGCGGCATCGAGCACATCATGCCCGCTTCTCCAGTATCACCAGCGCGATGCCGCCGAGTATCGCGACGGACGAGAATATCAGACGCATTGTCAGCGGTTCACCCAGGAAGACGATACCGCCCAGTGCCGCGATGACCGGTACGCTGAGTTGCACTGTCGCAGCCTTGGCAGCTTTCAATACCGGCAACGCGGTG
The DNA here is from genome assembly GCA_903858965.1 of uncultured Nitrosomonadales bacterium. Taxonomy (GTDB): domain Bacteria; phylum Pseudomonadota; class Gammaproteobacteria; order Burkholderiales; family Gallionellaceae; genus Gallionella. The sequence continues at coordinate 4,066 of CAIOKY010000066.1, forward strand.
TACCAGATGGAATAGCCAATACCGGAAGCCAGCGCACCTGACGCGACCGCGTACCCTACTCCGGCGCTATCCAGAGATGTGCGGTCCATCATCAATAGGCTCAATGCCGCCGCCACAGGAACGGCACGCAGAAAATTCCCCGCCGTCACCCGGGTGGGATCACCACCGATTTTCTTTCCGCGTAAAGAATAGATGCCCCATGCGACGCCGGCACCCAACATCAACACGGAGCCGGTCACTGGCGGAGCAGAGAAGAGTCCCGGCAGCAACAGGCCGACCAGGCCTGCGAGTGCGAGCACAAGACCGACCAGCTGCAATCCATGTAAACGTTCTCCCACCCGGATGCCATGTCCGATCATAGTGGCCTGCACTGCGCCAAACAACAACAGTGCACCCGTTGCCGCCGGCAGGCTGACATAGGCAAAAGAAAAACCGGCCGCGTATGCAAACAACGCAAGTGCCGATAGCCAATTGCCCCTGCCTGTTTGTGTTTTGCGACTGATATTCACGACCAGCCAGAGTATCAACGCGCCGGAGATCAAGCGTATCGAGGTGAAGCTGGCTGCATCGATGGCGGTGTGCTTGAGCGCGGCGCGGCACAGCAGCGAGTTGCCCGCGAACGCGATCATCGCCAGCGTCGTCAGGATGATGATGCGTAGGTAGGACATCGGAAATTTTCCCCGCGTAGCATTGAATACTTCACAACTGTCGTTCGCTAACCCGGGGCTTTTTTCCATCCCGCACCGGCTTGTGCTGAAGACTCAGAACAAGCCGACGATCACCCCGTCTTCATTGATATCGATCGAGTGCGCAGACGGAACCTTTGGCAGCCCCGGCATGGTCATGATCTCGGCGCACACGACCACGATGAACTCCGCTCCTGCGGCCAACCTGATCTCGCTGATATTCAGGATGTGATTGCTGGGCGCGCCTCTCAGGGTCGGGTCGGTGGAAAAGGAATACTGGGTCTTGGCGATGCAC
>CAIOKY010000067.1 GCA_903858965.1 uncultured Nitrosomonadales bacterium
ACTGTTACAGGAATATATTGCCAGAATGTCCATCTCATGAATCAGCGTTGAACAGAGTTCAGCCCACAGTTAACCGTCGAAGCCTGCGGTGAGAAAACGACTCCATAATAAATATTATATTCAGACAAAAATCTTTAATCAGTCACCGCACCCTTGCTCGAAGTCGACACCAGCTTGGCATATTTCGCCAGTACGCCGCGCGTATAGCGCGGAGCGGGAGGTTGCCAGGCGGCGCGCCGGCGCGCAATTTCCGCATCATCCACATTGAGTTGCAGCAAGCGTTGTTCTGCATCGATGGTCACCGAGTCACCCTCGTTGACCAGCGCGATCGTGCCGCCCACCGCGGCTTCCGGCGCAACATGCCCGACCACCATGCCGTAAGTGCCGCCGGAAAAACGGCCATCGGTGATCAGACCGACAGAATCACCCAGACCTTCGCCGATGATGGCAGAGGTCGGCGATAACATCTCGCGCATACCGGGGCCGCCCTTGGGGCCCTCATAACGGATGATTACCACATCGCCTGCTTTGATCTTACGTGCGAGGATCGCTTCCATGCACGCTTCTTCCGAATCGAACACGCGTGCTGGTCCGGTGATCTTCGCCAGCTTGACGCCGGTGATCTTGGCCACTGCGCCTTCCTGTGCGAGATTACCCTTCAGGATCGCAAGGTGCCCCTGCGCATAGATCGGATTACTCCACGGACGAATCACATCCTGATCCTTGCGTGGTTCCGTTGGCACATCCTGCAACACTTCCGCTATGGTCTGGCCGGTAATCGTCAACGCATCACCATGCAAAGCGCCGTGCGCGAGCAATATCTTCATCACCTGTGGAATGCCACCGGCCTTATGCAGATCGGTTGCAACATATTTTCCGGACGGCTTCAGGTCGCACAGCACCGGCACGCGTGCACGTATGTTTTCGAAGTCATCGATCGTCAGTGTTACCTGAGCGGCATGGGCAATGGAAAGCAAATGCAAAACCGCGTTGGTGGAACCGCCCACCGCCATGGTCACCGCGATCGCATTCTCGAACGCCTTGCGCGTCAATATCTGGCGCGGCAGTATCTGCTTGCGAATCGCGTTCACCAGTACCTCGGCAGATTTCGCAGTGCTCTCGGCTTTCTCCAGATCTTCGGCCGCCATCGTCGAGGAATACATCAGACTCAGGCCCATCGCCTCAATGACGGAAGACATCGTGTTCGCGGTGTACATGCCGCCGCACGAACCCGCACCGGGGCACGCATGGCGCTCGATCTCCAGCAATTCCTTTTCGTCGATCTTGTGTGCGGTGTATTGTCCCACCGCCTCGAACGAACTGACAATGGTCAGGTCACGGCCATTGTGGTGGCCGGGCTTGATCGTGCCGCCGTAAACGAAGATAGAGGGAATGTTCATGCGCGCGATCGCGATCATCGCGCCCGGCATATTTTTGTCGCAACCGCCGATTGCGAGCACGCCATCCATACTCTGACCGCTGCACACAGTCTCTATGGAATCGGCGATCACCTCGCGCGACACCAGCGAAAATTTCATGCCCTCGGTACCCATCGAGATGCCGTCCGAGATCGTGATCGTGCCGAACACCTGAGGCATCGCGCCGGCTTTTTTCAGCGCAGCTTCGGCACGCAAGGCCAATGCACCGATGCCCATATTGCACGGCGTGATGGTGCTGTGCGCGTTCGAGATGCCGACGATGGGTTTGTCAAAATCCTTGTCGCCAAACCCTACTGCACGCAACATGGCACGATTCGGCGAACGTTGCACGCCCTGGGTAACGATCTTGCTTCTGAGGTTGTCAGACATGATATCCGCTTTAAAAATTACTTATAAAAAAAGGGGCTCGCGCCCCTTTGTTGCGCTTGCTTGAACTCAGGCCGCTTGCTCGGCCGCTTCCGCAACCTGCTCGACCAGTTCGTTCAGCGCCTGCGAACGGCCTTCCAGCACCGCGTCCGCAATCGCACGAGCATACAGACGGATCGCCTGTGTCGAGTCGTCATTGCCGGGAATGATGTAATCCACGCCCAGCGGCGAATTGTTGGTGTCGACAATGCCGATCACCGGGATGCCCAGTTTCTGCGCCTCGACGATGGCACCTTTCTGGTAGCCTACGTCGATCACGAACAGCGCATCCGGCAGGCCCTTCATGTCCTTGATGCCGCCCAGACTGCGTTCCAGCTTTTCCAGTTCGCGCTTCATCATCAGCGCTTCTTTCTTGGATATTTTTTCTGCCGCGCCATCCGCAGTCATCTGCTCCAGTTCACGCAGGCGCTTGATCGATTCCTGCACGGTCTTGTAGTTGGTCAGCATGCCGCCCAACCAGCGATGATTCACGAACGGGGATTCCGCACGCACGGCTTCTTCCTGAAGAATATCGCGCGCCTGACGCTTGGTCGCGACGAACAGAACGGTGCCTTTCTTCGCGGACAGTTTGCGCACGAAGGTTTCCGCCTCGGCGAACATCGAGACGGTCTTTTCCAGATTGATGATGTGGATCTTGTTGCGATGACCGAAGATGAACGGTGCCATCTTGGGATTCCAGAAACGTGTCTGGTGTCCGAAATGCACACCAGCCTCCAGCATTTGACGCATAGTTACAGCCATGATTTAAACTCCAATGTAAGGGTTATTAACTACCGCTCGCTAGCCTGACCCAATAAAAAATTGAGCACCCCAACTTGTGCGAACGGGAAATTTGCTTCAGTCATTAATCTTCCGGACTATCCCAGAGACTATTCCAAAGCGGCGCGCATTCTATCACCAATACGGCACTACACTCAACCTAATCTGGCAGAAATCGGGCTATCTCTGCATAGCCGGGCAATTCTGCAAACTTACTCATTACACCGGGGCACTTGAAAACCGCCCATTCTTCATCCGGTACAAGCCGGAAACCTTTTCACTGTAAGGGTTCCAGCTCTTTACGCTTGCGTTGATAATCATCGTAACTATCCCGCTTCCCGCAGTCCGACGCCGATGGATTCTTCAGGCATTCCTGTTCATGGACATTTTGCAGCGTTTCATAGGCAGTTCTCTTTGCCGAATCGGTGCTGCATCCGGCAATCAATACAAGGATCATTGGACACAATGCGCGTACGAAGTTAAACATATTTTTCTGTCATTCTCGCAAAATAGCCAGAGGCGGCAACGCAGTCAGCTGGCGCGTGTTCAGCCATCCTGCCAGTGTCACCACCGTCATTCCGCCCAGTCCGCCGATCAGCCAGATCGCGATGCCGGTATGATATGGAATCTCCAGTACGAAGCGTGCCAGCACCCAGCCCAGCAATACCGCGCCGGCTGCCGCGAACAGGCCGCTCAACGATCCCAGCACGGCAAACTCGCTCAGGTGCAAGCGCCGCAGATAGCGGCTATCTGCGCCCAGCGTACGCAGGATCGCGGCTTCGTGGATGCGCTCGTCCTGCGTCGCGAGCAGCGCCGCGTACAACACTGCCACTCCGCTCAGCAGCGTAAACATGAAAACCGCGCTCATCGTCTGCGAGATCTGGTCCATGATGTGGCGTACCTGCTCTATCATCGCCTCGGTGTCGATCAGCAACAGATTGGGGAATTGCTTGATCAATGTATTCGCGGCTTGTGCCTGATCTTGAGGCAGATGAAAGCTGGTGATGTAGCTGGCCGGGAAATCATCCAGCATGCCCGGCGCGGCGATCACGAAAAAATTCACCTGCATCGAATCCCATTGCAACTTGCGCAGGTTCACCACCTTTGCGCTGAACTGACTGCCCGCCACATCGTAGGTCAGCGTGTCGCCCGTGTGTATGTCCAATGTCTTGGCCATGCCTTCTTCTACCGACAGCACTGATGCGTCGCCCGTGTTAAACCAATTACCTTCTATCAACTCATTCCCTTTAGGCACATGATCCAGCCAGGACAGATTGGTCTCGCGCTCCACCAGCCCGCGCGCGCGCGGATCCGGGTAATCGTCGCCTTTGATAACGCGTTGATTGATCGCGACCAGACGCCCACGCACCATCGGGAATAATTCCGGCGGCGGCAATTTTTGTTGCGCAAAAAAATCCTGCACCGCAGTGCGTTGATCGGACTGGATGTTGACGATGAAACGGTTGGGCGCATCCGGCGGCAGGCGCGACCGCCAGCTGTCCATCAGGTCGGCACGCACGAAAGTCAGCAGCAGCAAGGCCATGCCGCCCAGGCTAAGCGCGACGATCTGTACCGCGTTGCTGCGGCCGTGCCGCGCAAGATTGGAAAATGCCAGATTAAAGAAAGTAGCACTCCCCAATTTGGCCAATGAGCGCACCAGAAGCCACGCCAGCAGACCGAACACCAGCAGTCCCGTCGCCAATCCACCCAACACCATCAGCCCCAGCTTGATCGAACCGGCCTGCCACAGAAACAGTCCTCCTAACACTACTGCGCCCGATGCGTACACCATGCCGGTACCCATTTGCGGCGCGCCTAGTTCGCGGCGGATCACGCGCAATGGCGAGACGCCCTTCAATTGCCACAGCGGCAAAAAAGCGAAGCCCAGCAACAATGCCATGCCGCTCGCGGCGGCCTGCCACATCGGCGTCCAGCCGGGCGACGGCAAGGCAGCATCGCGCATCGCGGCGATGGATTCCACCAATACAGATTGAGAGACATAGCCGAGCAACTCGCCCAGCAGCACCGCGCAGAAGCCGAGCAGCAGGAACTGGTACAAAAAGATGCGCAACACTTGCGATTGATCCGCGCCGAGACAACGCATCATCGCGCAACTATCCAGATGGCGCGAGATGAAATGTCGCGAGGCCAGAGCGAGTGCCACGCCCGCCAGCACCACCGCGGTGAGCGCGGCCAGGCCGAGGAAATGTTCGGCGCGTTCCAGCGCGGTGCGTATCTCGGGGCGCGCATCGCGCACGTCCTCCAGCTTTTCGCTCACGGTCAGCCGGCTTTGCAGCCACGCACGTAGATCGGCGACTTGCTGCGCATCGCCCGCCACCATCAAACGGTAACCGATGCGGCTGCCTTCTTGCACCAATCCGCTGGCAGGCAAGTCGGCCGCATTCAAAATCATGCGTGGCGCAAAGCTGGCGAACCCCACCGACTGATCGACGAAACGCACCACCCGCGCCGCCACCTTTAAATGCAGCACGCCGACACCGACCTCGTCGCCCAGTTGCAAACCCAGACGCTGCATCAGGCGCTCGTCCGCCCACAATGTGCCGCGTGCGGGAATCGCACTGTTTTCGTTTTTAATCACATGCTGCGCGCCATCATCGATGATGATCTTCCCGCGCAAAGGATACCCATGCTCCACCGACATGATGTCCGCCAGCAGATTGTCATTCCTGCCCGCCACCATGCTGGGAAAAGCATCCGATCCGATCACGCGCAGCCCGCGCTGCGATGCAGCATCGCGATATTCTTTCGGCAGTGGCCGCGTCGAAGAGATGCGCAAGTCGGCGCCGATCAAACTGGTCGCCTCTTGTTGCAGCGCCAGCCGCACGCGGTCCGCAAACAGTCCGACGGTGGCAATGCTGCCCACGGCCAGCACCAGCGCGATCAGCAGCACGCGCCATTCCCCGGCACGCCAGTCGCGGCGGAGCAGATTGAGGGAAAGGCGGAGGAGGTTCATGTCTTAGAGACCTTTAAACCTATCAGGAACTTTCTTATAGTCGTCCATTATTTCTGAGGAATCTAGATTCAGATATGTCCATGCAAGGAACGCGTTCATGGACTTAGTGTGCTCACCGGTTAAGGTCTTATAGTCCACCATAGCCTTTAGAATTGCAGCTAACGCACATTCCTCCGCATCAAATTCGACGAACGGATCAGTTTTCTCGTCATGGTGCTTTAGTGCATTAATAGACAGGATATTGTGGATGTGCGAAATAATTGAAGAGCGCTTTGGTGTTTTGCCGGGATTTTTGAAATCATTCACTTTAACAACATAGTGTATGCGCCGATTAAATACTGACCCAACGTGCCGACTTTGCGTTGACCCAAGTACGTGAGCTG
>CAIOKY010000068.1 GCA_903858965.1 uncultured Nitrosomonadales bacterium
AGATAGGCGATCTGGGTGAAGGTAAAGAATGAGATGCCCAGTGGCAGGATGATCTCGCCCAAAGAAAGATGTGCGCCCGCCACGCTATTAATGTTGCCCAGGAAAAAATTGGCGTATTTGTAGTAGGCAAGCAACAGCAAGTTGGCGGCAAGTGCCAGCACCAGAATGTACTTTTGGCGCGAGATATCCTGCTTAATACCTGCCTTGGCAATCCATATGCCTAAGGTATAGTTGCACACAACCGAACCTAACAACAGCCCAACATAGGCTATGTTCCAGTAACCATAGAAGAACAGCGACGCTGCCGCCAGCCAGCCGGCTGAATAGGTATGGCTAACACGGGCAAGCTGGAAAAAACCGAACAGCACAACCGGCAGGAACAGAAAGATAAACCCGAGGGAATTAAAAAGCATTGTAAGAAAGTGATTTGCCGCACACGACTTGATTCATCCCTGAGATTGTCATCAATCGCTTCATTGGATGCATATTATCTGGTCGTGCCGGAAACAGCAGAAACCGGCGCCTGTAGCGCCAACTTCCTGGTCGTCTGATCCGATGATGTTTCCAGAATCTGGTAGAACACTTCGTTGCGCTTGATCATGCCCAGCTCGCTGCGCGCACGTTCTTCGATTGCCGCCGTGCCCTGCTTGAGATCCCGCACTTCGGCATCCAGCAACGCGTTGCGCGTTTTTGTCTGCTGGTTGATTTGCTGCTGTGCCTCGACCTGACGGTTAAGATCCCACACTTTCAGCCAGCTGCCTTTGCCGAGCCACAGCGGGTACTGCAACAGCAGCAGCAGGACAACCAGTATCAGTGCGGCCGCACGCATTATCCTAGCTGATAATACGCATCGCGCCCTGGGTAGCTGCCAATGTCACCCAGATCTTCTTCGATGCGCAACAACTGGTTGTATTTCGCCATGCGATCAGAACGCGACAATGAGCCGGTCTTGATCTGCAGCGCGTTGGTGGCTACCGCGATGTCGGCGATGGTAGTGTCCTCGGTCTCGCCGGAACGGTGCGAGATCACGGCGGTATAGCCGGCACGCTTGGCCATTTCAATCGCGGCAAACGTTTCCGTCAATGTGCCGATCTGGTTGACTTTGATCAGGATGGAGTTGGCGATGCCGCGCTTGATGCCTTCGCGCAATATCTTGGTGTTGGTCACGAACACGTCGTCGCCGACCAACTGGATCTTCTTGCCGAGCCGGTCGGTCAATGCCTTCCAGCCGTCCCAGTCGTGTTCACTCATGCCGTCTTCCAGCGAGATCACCGGGTATTTGTCGACCCACGATGCGTACATGTCGATGATCTGCGCCGAAGTCAGCGTCAGGCCGTCGGCTTTCAGGTGATATTTGCCATCCTTGTAGAATTCGGATGCTGCCGCATCGATACCTATCGCCACATCCGTGCCCGGCACATAGCCTGCCGCTTCGATGGCTTCGACAATGACCTTCATTGCCGCTTCGTTGGAACCCAATGCAGGAGCGAAACCACCTTCGTCGCCGACAGTGGTGGTCAGTCCGCGATGGTGCAGGATAGCCTTGAGCGCATGGAAGATTTCCGCGCCGCAACGCAGCGCTTCGCGGAAACTCTGTGCGCCGACCGGAATGATCATGAATTCCTGGATGTCCGCACCGCCAGTGGCATGTGCACCGCCGTTGATGATGTTCATCATCGGCACCGGCATAGCCATCTTGCCGGAACCGCCCAGATAACGGTACAGCGGCAAGCCGCTTTCCTCGGCGGCGGCACGTGCCACTGCCATCGATACCGCCAGGATCGCGTTCGCACCGAGGCGGGATTTGTTTTCCGTGCCGTCCAGCTCGATCATGGTTTGGTCGATGAAGGCTTGTTCGGCCGCATCCAGACCGATGATCGCCTCGGCGATTTCGGTGTTCACATATTCCACCGCTTTCAACACGCCCTTGCCCAGATAACGTTGCTTGTCGCCATCGCGCAATTCAATCGCTTCTTTTTCGCCGGTGGATGCGCCGGACGGCACAGCGGCGCGTCCCATCACACCGGACTCCAGCAATACATCCGCTTCCACGGTGGGGTTGCCGCGCGAATCCAGAATCTCACGGGCGATCACATCAACAATTGCGCTCATATTCTTTTCCTTCTGCTTTCTTTTAAACGTTCTTCAAATCGATTTTCTCTTCGATCAACCCTTGCTGCTTGACGGCTGTATCCAGCACCATCAATGTCCTTAATAAATCTTTCAAATGTCCGAGCGGAAAAGCATTCGGCCCGTCCGACAACGCCTTGGACGGGTTCGGATGCGTTTCCATGAACAGGCCGGAAATCCCTGCCGCCACTGCGGCACGTGCCAGCACCGGCACGAACTCGCGCTGCCCGCCGCTGACCGTCCCCTGCCCGCCGGGCAACTGTACCGAATGTGTCGCATCAAACACCACCGGGCAACCGGTGTTGCGCATCACCGCCAGTGAACGCATATCCGATACCAGATTATTGTAGCCGAATGACGCGCCGCGCTCGCACACCATGATGTTGTCTGCGCCGCTGGCCTCGCGCGCCTTCTCCACCACGTTCTGCATATCCCACGGTGACAGGAACTGCCCTTTCTTGATATTCACCGGACGACCGCATTTCGCGACCGCATGGATGAAATCGGTCTGCCGGCACAGGAAAGCCGGGGTTTGCAGCACATCGACCACTGCCGCGACCTGCGCAATTTCTTCGATGCTATGCACGTCGGTCAACACCGGCACGCCGATTTGTTTCTTCACTTCGCCCAGAATTTTCAACCCGGCATCGATACCGAAGCCGCGAAACGATTTTCCGGAACTGCGGTTGGCCTTGTCATAGGAAGATTTATAGATGAAGTTTATCTTCAACTCATTGCAGATTTCTTTCAGCTTGCCGGCGGTATCCAGCGCCATCTGCTGTGATTCGATCACACACGGCCCGGCAATCAGGAACAGCGGTTTGGTCAGACCGGCATCAAATCCACACAACTTCATGCCGCCACCTCATCATCCAGATAAGAAATTTCATGCTTGACTGTTTCGGTGGCTCGCGGCATTACCCGCACCATCGCTGCGCGCACCGTGTTCATGCCGCCACCTTTTCTTTTTTTAACATTGCCTGACGTTGCAATGCCGCTTCAACAAAAGCCTTGAACAGCGGATGTCCGGTGCGCGGCGTGGAAGTGAACTCGGGATGGAACTGTACGCCGACAAACCAAGGATGCACGGACTGCGGCAATTCCATGATCTCCGGCAAATTTTCACTTGGTGTGCGCGCTGAAATGACCAGCCCGGATTTTTCCAGCGCAGGTACGTAGTGGTTGTTGACTTCATAGCGATGACGATGCCGCTCGTTCACTTCGTCACCATAGATACGCTGTGCCAGCGTGCCGGGCTTGATCGGACAACGCTGCGAACCGAGACGCATGGTTCCACCCAGGTCGGAATCCGCGCTGCGCATGGCCACTTTGCCATCACGATCCAGCCACTCGGTAATCAACGCGACCACAGGATGTTCAGATTCCAGATTGAATTCGGTGCTGTTGGCATCGCTCATGCCGGCAACATGCCGTGCATATTCGATCACCGCCAGCTGCATGCCGAGACAGATACCCAGATACGGTATCTTATTTTCGCGCGCAAACCGGATCGCGGAGATTTTCCCTTCTGTGCCGCGCTTGCCGAAACCGCCCGGTACCAGTATCGCGTCGAAGTGTTCCAGGCCCTGCATGCTGGTCGTTTCCAGCGCCTCCGAATCGATGTACTCGATATTCACCCTGGTCTGGGTGTGTATCCCGGCATGGCGCAATGCCTCGATCAGCGACTTGTAGGATTCGGTCAGGTCGACATATTTTCCGACCATGCCTATGGTGATCAGGTGCAGCGGATTTTCCAGCGCAGTCACCAGTTTCGCCCAGACCGACAGATCGGCTGGCGGCAGATCCAGGCCCAGCTCTTCGCACACGATGCGATCCAGTCCCTGCAGATTGAGCATTTGCGGGACTTTGTATATGCTGTCCACGTCCCACATCGAAATCACCGCCTCTTCGCGCACGTTGGCGAACAACGAAATCTTGGCGCGCTCATCATCAGGGATCGGCCGGTCAGCGCGGCATATCAGCGCAGTCGGGAAGATACCGATCTCGCGCAATTTCTGCACGCTGTGTTGCGTCGGCTTGGTCTTCAGTTCGCCGGCGGTGGCAATGTAGGGCACCAGCGTGAGATGCACATACGCGACCTGTGACCGGCGCAGGCGCAAACCCATCTGGCGTGCCGCCTCGAGGAATGGCAGCGACTCGATATCGCCGACCGTGCCGCCGATCTCGACGATCGCCACATCGGCCTTGCCGTCATGCGAAGCCGCTGCACCGCGTTCGACAAACGCCTGTATCTCATTGGTGATATGCGGAATCACCTGGACCGTCTTGCCCAGATATTCGCCGCGGCGTTCCTTGCGGATCACGCTGTCGTATATCTGCCCGGTGGTGAAGTTGTTGGCCTTGCGCATCCTGGCGGAAATAAAGCGCTCGTAATGCCCCAGATCAAGGTCGGTCTCGGCACCGTCTTCCGTCACGAAAACTTCGCCATGCTGGAACGGGCTCATGGTGCCGGGATCGACGTTGATGTAAGGGTCAAGCTTGAGCATCGTTACCTTCAGTCCGCGCGACTCAAGGATAGCGGCAAGGGACGCGGCGGCAATGCCCTTCCCCAAGGAAGACACAACACCGCCGGTGATAAAGATGTACTTGGTCATAGGGCGCGATGATACCGTAAATCGCCCTGCTCTCAAAATTCAGCGGGCGAGTGCACCGTGTTAATACATTCCGACTCGACCCGGCGCAAATCCCCGCAACAGCAGCGCCCCGAACTCCCGGGACGGGACGGGGACGCTGAATAAATGTCCCTGGTAAGCGATGCAACCGGCATGTTCAAGAAAAGCGCGTTGCGCCTCCGTCGCCACTCCTTCGGCGATCACTTCCATTCCCAGGATATTGGCCATGCCGATGACTGTCTGCACAATGACCGCGTCGGTCGACTTTGTGCCGATGTTGTTAACGAAAGACTGGTCGATCTTCAACTGGTCCAGCGGGAGTTGCGTCAGATAAGCCAGCGATGAGTAACCCGTGCCGAAATCATCCATGGAGAAACTGACGCCGATCTCTTTGAGCTGGTGCATCTTGGCTATCGCATCGTTGATATTGTCGAGGATCACGCTCTCGGTCAGTTCGATCTTGAGCAATGCCGGATTTGCGCCAGCCGTTGACAGGGCCATGCGTACTTGTTCAACGAAGTCGGGCTGGTAGAACTGGCGCGCGCTCACATTAACGGCAAGTTGCAATTCCTGTGTCAGCGGATTCGTTTCCCATGCCTTGATCTGGGCACAGGCGGTTTCCATCACCCATTGCCCGATAGGCAGGATGAGCCCGTTCTTTTCCGCCACCGGTATGAATTCGGTTGGTAACACCATGCCCCGCACCGGATGCATCCGGCGCAGCAACGCCTCGGCACCGATGGCGCGGCCGTCGACACTCACCTGTATCTGGTAAAAAAGATCGAATTGCCGTTCGGTAACCGCGTGGCGCAGATCCGCTTCAAGTTTGACACGGGCTTCCAGTGCGGCCTGCATGTCAGGATCGAAGAAACGCAATGTATTACGGCCGCCGGCTTTTGCTTCATACATTGCCGTATCCGCGCGCTTGAGCAGGTCGTCCACACTGACATCATGGGCGTGGAACAGGCTGATACCGATGCTGCAGGAACTGTGGTGCTCAAAATCCCGCAACAAGTAAGGTTGGCTCAACGACTCGCGGATGTTTTCGCCTGAAGCCTTGGCCTGTGCATACGCTTGCTCCTCATCGTCACTCAGGCTTCCCAGCATGACAACAAACTCGTCGCCGCCCAGACGCGCAACGGTATCCCCGGCGCGCACACAGGCTTGCAGGCGCTGCGCGACTTCCATCAGGAGCAGGTCGCCGACATCGTGCCCCTTGGTATCGTTAAGCGTCTTGAAGTTATCTAGATCGATGAACAGAATGACGCCGTGATCTCCGGTACGGATACCGGAAGTCATGGAGTGGCCCAGCCTGTCCATCAGCAAACGGCGGTTGGGCAGCTTGGTGAGCGGGTCGTAAAAGGCAAGCTGGTGTATCTGTTCTTCCGCCTCTTTGCGCAGTGTGATGTCGGTAAATACCGACACATAATGCGTTATTTTTCCATGCGCATCGCTAACGGCAGTCGTGGTCAGCCATACCGGATAGATCTTGCCATCCTTGTGACGGTTCCAGACTTCTCCCTGCCAGTATTTATCGCGGGACAGGCTTTCCGACCTGTCGCGAAAAAATGTCTCGTCATGCCGGCCGGATCTGAGTATGTCCGGAGTCTGCCCGACTGCTTCTTCGGCGCTGTAACCGGTCAGGCGTGTAAAGGCGCCATTGACCCGGAGGATGCGCCTTTCCGGATCGTAGATCATGATGCCCTCATGCGTCTCGAAAGCAGCTGCGGCAATGCGCAGTTGCCGCTCTCTTTCCCTCATTCGATAATAGGCATAAATGGCATATCCGAGCATCAGCATGGCCGCAAGAAACAGCAGCAGCCGGTAGTTGGTGGCTGCATTCTGCTGCTCTTGATACTGGTTCAGATAGAGTTGCTCCAACTCTGCACCGACATGATTTTTCCCGTGCGAACCAAGCTGCGCAAGCAAGCCGGGCATGCCATTCTCATTCTCCAAAACGCTACTGGCATGACGTACCGCCAATTCTGCCGAAGCCCGGACAGGCCCTGGCAATCCGGGAATGATTTGGCCAACCTCTTCGATATCCCGCCTCAGGATCTCATGTGCGTAGCTGTTTTGGTTGGCTGTCATCAGCAACGCATTGCGCAACAGATTTTCAAATTTTTCGCGCCGCAAGGTATCCGTGCTGCTCAACTGCGCCAGCACAAAGTTGACCATACGCGGCAAATATATCAGGGCGGTTTTTGTGACGGCATTGCCGGACTTGAATTCTTCCAGCGCGGCCGCCTTCTGCTCGACCTGCCGCTGCAGAATGCTCAGCTCCCGCATCACTTCGGGCGTATCCGGCAATGAGCCATTTTCCTGATATTGAGGCAAGGCAATGCTCAACGCCTGCATGCGCTGCATGATGGCATTCACCGCATCGTAGTTATGGAACAACTCGTAATGGTGCTGCAATACCGCTTCGCCCAACTCGGTATCGCGCGTTTGCAACTCGCGAAGATCGCTGGTCAAGGCATTGTGCAACGCGGAATCGACAGGCTGTGCCTTGATAAACAGGAATAGCAGGAAGATAGCTGCCACCAGGGATGAGGCCAGTTGCCAGAAATTTCTTTCGACAACTCTGGATTTGGCAAAGCGGATCATTTGCTTTTTTCGCCCTGATACACACCAGTCAGGGTACCAAGAAACTTTACAATCCTGGCAATCTCTTCACTGCTCAAATCAACTCCCAGCTGGTATTTGGCCATCGTGGCTACCGCGTGCTCCAAGGTCGCGGCCGAAGCATCATGAAAATAAGGTGCGGTCAAAGCCACATTGCGCAACGACGGCACACGGAACTCGTGCCGATCCTCTTCATTTCCGGTGACGTTGTAACGGCCGAAATCCACATCCTGTACATTGCCGCGGCTCGCAAAATAATCTTCAACCAGGCCGAGTTTCTCGTACATATTGCCACCGACATTCCTGCCCTGATGGCAACTGATACAACCCAGGCTCTTGAATAACTGATAGCCGGCCAATTCGTCACTATCCAGCGCATGCATATCGCCGCGCAGGAAACGATCGAATTTTGAATTGGGTGTGGTCAGGGAGCGCTCGAAAGTGGCGATGGCATCCTTGATCGATTGTGGCGCTATACCCTCCTGATAGATTGCCTGGAAGTCGCGGCGATAAGCCGCACTTTTTCCCAGCTTGGCGATAGCTTCCGGCCATGCGGAATCCATTTCGGAGGCGTGCGGCAACGGAAATTCAATCTGGTCCTCCAGCGTCGCCGCGCGCCCGTCCCAGAACAGCCGGAAATTGAAACCGCTGTTGAACACGGTCAGCGTGTTGATCTTGCCCTCTTTTTCCGGAATGCCTATCGCGTGCTGTAACCCATCCACCCCGCCCGTTGCGAGGTCATGGCAATGAGCACAGGCGATTGTGTTGGCGCGGGAAAAAAGCGGGTCGTAAAACAGGCGCCGCCCTAACGTGACTTTGCGCGCATCAAGATTTGAACCCATCGGTATCGGGGTGATCGGTTCCTGCCCCGTGCTTGAATCGACGAGCAGCTTGGCGGGTCGCTGCGCATTGGGATGATCGGGTACCGAGAACCATATGAAAAATACGGTTTCGCACAGCGCCACGATTAACAATACCAACACCAGCCAACGGGCCGGCTTAACCATGGTGACTCTTGTGGAACAAATTCACCCGCTCCATCCGGCCCTTAATGCAGCAGCAAGGATTGCTGGACGGACACCGCGCAAACCGACATCAATGCACCCGGCAGCAGACCAAGCAATAACATGCCCAAACCGTTCACGCTGATCAGCAGCACGGTATCTTGCCCAAAAACGATAGGTTCGCGACTTTCCGGTGTATCGAAGTACATCAGTTTGACGATACGCAGATAATAAAAAGCACCGATCAGCGAAAACAGCACCGCGGCCACTGCCAGCCAGACATGCCCGGTTTGCACAACGGCATTCAGCACCGAAAATTTGGCGTAGAAGCCCACGGTGGGTGGTACGCCGGCCATCGAGAACATCAGCAGCAGCATCAGGAAAGCAAGCCACGGACTGCGCTGGTTGAGTCCTTTGAAATCGTTGAGAGTATCTGCCTCGAAGCCCACCCTCGACATCATCATGATCATGCCGAACGCGCCCAGCGACATCAGCACATAGGTCACCGCGTAGAACATCGCCGATCCATAGCCCTCGATACCGCCGCTCAGCAGGCCGAGCAGAAGGAAGCCCATGTGTGCGATGGTGGAGTAGGCGAACATGCGCTTGAGGTTGGTTTGCGCGATCGCGGTGATGTTGCCGAGTGCCATCGAAGCGACGGAAAGAATGATCAGCATGCCCGACCAGTGCTGCACCATCGGTTGCAGACCCTCAACCAGGATACGCGATGTGAAGGCAAATGCCGCCAGCTTGGGTGCGGAGCCGATCAGCATGGTCACCGCGGTCGGTGCACCGTGATACACGTCCGGCACCCACATATGGAACGGCACTGCGCCGAGCTTGAAAGCCAGGCCGGAAACCACGAACACCAGGCCGAATACCAGCAGGGTCTTGTTTGCGTGGCCGGACTGGATCGCGTGCGACACCACGCCCAATTCCAGCGAACCGGTCGCGCCGTACAACATCGACATTCCGTACAACAACAATCCGGAAGCCAGTGCCCCGAGGATAAAATATTTCATCGCGGCCTCGGTGGCGATCGCGGAATCGCGTTGCAAGGCGACCATTGCGTACAGGCTCAGGGAAAGCAGCTCCAGACCAAGGTACAGCGTGAGAAAATGATTGGCGGAAATCATCACCATCATGCCGAGTGTGGCGAACAGCGTCAGCACCATGAACTCTCCGCTGAACAGGCCGCGCAGGGTCAGGTACAGCCTCGAGTACACCAGCATCATGATGACCGCTATGTAAGTGAACAGCTTCAACACGTCGGACATCAGATCGTCCACGAACATATTGTGGAACGCATAGACCACCCCGTATTCATGAGTACCGACGGTGATCAGCGCACAGCACATCAATGTAAACACCACCAGCACGTAAGTGACCAGCCTGCCGCTTTGCTTGACCAGCAAATCTGCAATCAAGATCACGCACGCCATGATCAGCAGGAATATTTCCGCGCTGGCCGGCATCAAATTACTCATCAAATCCATATTCACACCTCAAAGTCGGCTGCCTACGGCAGCTTGGAACGAGCCACGTGCACCAGCAGATCGTTCACCGATACATGCATGATTTCGCTGAACGGCAGGGGATACACACCCATGCCCAATACGGCAAGCGCCAGGACCGAGAAGATCACTTTTTCGCGCAGGGTCAGGTCGGCCAGTTCGGCAACGTGATGATTGGCAACCGCACCGAAGATCACGCGCTTGTACATCCACAATGTATAGGCTGCGCCGAACACCAGCGTGGATGCCGCAGCGAAGGCGTACCAGAAATTGGCTTTCACCGCGCCGAGGATCACCATGAATTCGCCGACAAACGCGCTGGTGCCGGGCAAGCCGCTATTGGCCATCGCAAACAGCATAAAGAACGCGGCGAATACCGGCATGGTGTTGACCACGCCGCCGTAATCGGCGATGTTGCGCGAGTGCATGCGGTCGTACAGCACGCCTATGCACAGGAACAGCGCCCCGGCAACAAAGCCGTGCGACAGCATTTGCAGCAGCGCGCCCTCCATGCCGTAATTGTTAAAGATGAACAATCCCAACGTGACAAAGCCCATGTGCGATATCGACGAATACGCCACCAGTTTCTTCATGTCGGTCTGTGTCAAAGCCACCAGACCGATGTATACCACCGCGATCAGCGACAACGCGATCATCACCCCGGCCAAGTGATGACTGGCGTCGGGCACGATGGGCAGCGAGAAACGAAGGAAACCATATGCACCCACCTTCAGCATGATCGCCGCCAGGATCACCGAACCGCCGGTAGGCGCTTCGACGTGCGCATCCGGCAACCAGGTATGCACAGGGAACATCGGTACCTTCACCGCGAAGGCGAAGAAGAACGCGATGAAGATCAGTATCTGCGCGGTCATCGGGATCGCGACCTGGTGGAAATCAAGTATCTCGAAACTGCCGCCGGACTGGTTGTAGAGGTAGATCAATGCAACCAGCATCAGCAGCGAACCGAGCAAGGTGTAGAGGAAGAACTTGACCGCCGCATAGACGCGGTTCGGTCCGCCCCACACGCCGATGATCAGGAACATCGGGATCAGCATGGCTTCCCAGAACACATAGAACAGCACGGCATCCAGCGCG
>CAIOKY010000069.1 GCA_903858965.1 uncultured Nitrosomonadales bacterium
CTGCGCCTGGCGATGGACAAGGCCTATGCCAACAACATGCCCAAGGACAACGTCGAGCGCGCGATCAAGCGCGGCAGCGGCGAACTGGACGGTGTGGAATATCAGGAGATCCGTTACGAAGGCTACGGCATCAACGGTGCGGCGGTGATGGTGGACTGCATGACCGACAACAAGACGCGCACGGTGGCCGATGTGCGCCATGCCTTTACCAAGAATGGCGGCAATCTCGGCACCGACGGTTCGGTGTCGTTCCTGTTCAAGCATTGCGGACAGATGATCTTTGCCCCCGGCACCGACGAGAACGGCCTGATGGAAGTGGCGCTGGATGCGGGTGCCGAGGATATCGTCGGCCATGACGACGGCAGCATCGAAGTGATCACCGCTCCGCATGATTTCGTCAACGTGAAGCAGGCGCTGGAAGCGGCGGGCTACAAAGCGGAATTCGGCGAAGTCATCATGAAGCCTTCCGACGAGGTGATCTTTATCGGCGACGATGCGGTGAAGATGCAGAAACTGCTCGATGCGCTGGAAGACCTCGACGATGTGCAGGAAGTCTATACCACGGCGGTCATCGAAGATTAATGCGCATCCTCGGCATCGATCCTGGTTTGCGAGTGACAGGCTTCGGCGTGCTGGATATATCCGGTCAGCAGTTGAGTTATGTCGCCAGCGGCTGCATCAAGACACCGGATGGCGAATTGCCGGAACGGTTAAAAGTAATATTGAATTCGCTGGGCGAAGTGATCGCGCAACATAGTCCCGACCAGATCGCGGTGGAAAAAGTGTTCGTCAACGTCAATCCACAGTCCACCTTGTTGCTCGGCCAGGCCCGCGGCGCGGCGATCTGTGCGGCAGTGCTGGCAAACCTGCCGGTGGCGGAATACACTGCGCTGCAGGTGAAGCAGGCCGTGGTCGGCAACGGCCATGCCGACAAGGAACAGGTGCAACAGATGGTGCAGCGCCTGCTGAAATTATCCGGCACGCCCGGCCCGGATGCCGCGGACGCGCTGGCCTGCGCGATCTGCCACGCACACGGCGGACAGGGTTTGGGTAAGCTGGCGACGGCGGGATACCGCATGAAAAACGGGAGACTGATTTGATAGGCAGGCTGACAGGGATATTGCTGGAAAAGAACCCGCCGCAGATCCTGCTGGATGTGCAGGGCGTGGCTTACGAACTGGATGTGCCGATGAGCACGTTCTACAACCTGCCGGTGCTGCATGAAAAAGTGGTGCTGCACACGCAGCTCATCGTGCGCGAGGATGCGCATCTGCTGTATGGCTTCCTCAGCAACGAAGAGCGCGTCGCGTTCCGCCAGTTGCTCAAGATCAGCGGGGTCGGCCCCAAGCTGGCCCTCTCGGTATTATCCGGCTTGAGCCTGAATGACCTTGCTGTCGCAGTGGTGAGTAAGGATGCGGGGCGCCTGACCAAGATACCCGGCGTGGGCAAGAAAACCGCGGAACGGCTGCTGCTGGAATTGCAGGGAAAATTCATGGTGTCCGGCGTGAGCGCCGCCCACAGCACGGCCATAGTTTCATTGGGCAACGATATCATCAATGCCCTGCAGGCATTGGGTTACAACGAAAAGGAGGCGGACTGGGCGGCCAGGCAATTACCCAAGGATACTGACGTATCAGGCGGTATCCGGCAGGCGCTGAAATTATTGTCCAAGTCATGAAGTACGCTGTAACAACTTTAAGATGGTTTAAACCCTAAAGTAACGGCATTTGTTGCCGATAATTGACGAATCTCGGTGCGCGCATGCTCGTAAAATGATTCGCGCAGGTATAACATAAAAAAATAACTTCAGAGAGCGATCATGAAAATCAAACACAAGATACTGATATTGCCCATCATCGCTGCCACGATCTGTATTTCGGCTGCGGCGGTGGATTTCGGCTACTCAAAAAAATCGCTGGATGACATTGCCCAGGGCGAAACGGATTTTACCGGCGTAGCCGAGCTGGACTCCATCCTGTCCAGCCTGGACAAGATCAACGGGGATTTTAAAACGGCGGTATCGACCACCGACAAATCGTGGCTCGACAATGCAAAAACTGACGCTGGCGATTTCCGCAACAAGATGACCGGTCTCGCCAAGGTATATTCGACCGATGCGGGCAAGATTAGCGACGCGTTCGATCATTACTACGATGCCGCGTCACAAACGACGCGCACCATGCTCGGCGTCGATCACGGCGATATCTCCGTGCTGGCCCCGCAGATGCAGTCCGGGTTGGCGGCAACGACGGACCTGATCCAGTCGGTGAAGACATCGTCCAAGAGCAGCCTTAAAGCCCACATGGAATCTGCCTAGTCATCGATCAATGCAACGGTCTTTGCCGGCATCTTGTCCGCGGTGATGGCGATCGTTTTGTTGTTCGGCATTTCCATCGTGGTGATACGCTCGATAGGCGGCAGCCTCGATTCGATATTGACCAGGGCGCGTGACATCGCCAGCGGGGATGCGAACCTGACGCAACAGATCAAGGTGGAGAGCAATGATGAAACGTCGGAGATCGCCGAGCACATCAACACCTTCATCAGTAACCTGCGCAACCTGATTGTCAAGGTCGCCAACATTTCCGGGGATGTGCATGCATCGTCCGAAAAGATGTCGACAGGCAGCCGTGACCTGTCCGGCGCGATGAAAGCCCAGTCGGAAGGCGCGCAGCGGATTTCCAGTTCGATCTCGGCGCTGTCCAGCGACATGCTATCCGTGTCCAAAAACGCGGCAAGCGCTGCGCAAACGGCAAAGTCGGCAGTGAGTCTGTCGGAAGACGGGCGCAACATCATGAACGATGCGGCAGCCAAGATACGCGCCGCATCGGATGCCGCGCAACTTGCGTCCACACTGGTTTCCGAGCTGGACGACAACTCCCAGAAGATCGGCTCGGTCATCAAGGTCATCCGCGAAGTTGCCGAACAGACCAACCTGCTGGCGTTGAATGCGGCGATCGAAGCGGCACGTGCGGGAGAGCAGGGCAGGGGCTTTGCCGTGGTCGCCGACGAGGTCAGGAAACTGGCGGAACGCACCGCATTGGCGACTGCCGAGATCAACAGCATCATCGGCATCATCAGGGACGGCGTCGGCGTGACCGTGCTGCGCATCGGCGAAGTGCGCGATGCGGCTGTCGAAGCAGATGAGATCGCCGTCAAGATGCAGAACTCATTGGTGAAGGTCGCCGATTCGATCCGCGAGATCGACGGCATCCTGAGCGCCGCAGCGCATACCACCGCGGCAGCCTCGGAAGTGGTGATCGAAACCGACCGCCAGGCACAGAACATCGCCAAGACATCGGAAAATGCGCAGTCGGCCTCTGCGGTTGCCGAGCAACGCAGCGCGGACATGTCTACCTCGGCAAGACATCTGTCCGACATCGTCAGCGTTTTCAAGGTTTAAAAAGCAGTATTTGTCATTTTTTGATTCTGGTAGTATTCAACCTGCGGGATAGGCATCTATCCCGCACTTTGTCTTTCGTAGCGCGCAGTATCGTATCCAAATAATAATAACTACTAAACTCACGGGAGGCGTCAATGAAGCAAATCAATCTTATGGGCACCTCTAATAATTGATTTTCTGCACACTTGAAATGTGGAGCAGCGAGATTTTTTCGCCCATCTAAGATTTGGCGCATATTTTGGAGCAATTCGGGTCGTTTCCTTGCCATTTTCAAGGTAATTCATGCGATTGCAGA
>CAIOKY010000070.1 GCA_903858965.1 uncultured Nitrosomonadales bacterium
AAATACCATAAATCGCTGAATGTGCTCCTGCTGCCATGAAAAACAGCAAAGGAATAGAAAGCATCGTATTGGTACGTGAAGCCAGGAAAGCGATAC
This sequence comes from uncultured Nitrosomonadales bacterium, assembly GCA_903858965.1. GTDB lineage: Bacteria > Pseudomonadota > Gammaproteobacteria > Burkholderiales > Gallionellaceae > Gallionella. The sequence goes on from CAIOKY010000070.1 coordinate 97, forward strand.
GACGTGCTTTGACTTTTTCTTCATCCGTAGCCGGCTTGATGCCAAGGATCTTTTTCTGGTTCGGCCAAATCAAGCCCCAGACATTCAATAACATGATCGTACCCAGCCAGGCACCGATACCGATAGGCACGTGCCCAGCCTGCAAGGTGAACGCGGCAACGAAGGATGATCCGAGTAACCCAGCGCCGGCAAGCCATGTTACCAAGGCCGCCCAACGGAAATAGAACAGCGCCCGCGGTGCAACATGTTTGGTGATGCCAGCCGCGGTATTGTCTGCGGCAGCAGCCTTGAGTGCTGCGACCTGGACGAAATTGAAGTAATACAGCAGGCCTATCCACATCACGCCTGCCATCAGATGCAGCCAGCGCATAATTGCCGGTACGTAGTCCATTTATGATCTCCTTAAACGATATGGCATCCGGAACGACCGGATATTAAATTTTCAAATAAACGCGTGTGCAATGCTATACAGCACTACGGTCAGAACAAGGCCGGAAATTACAGTGCCCCACAATGAGTCCAGCGGATTTGTCATGATTTTTTATCCTTTAACTATTGAGAGAGGTTCGATGATTGGTTTAATACCAGACTACGGTACTAAGGAATGACTCTATCGTATTTTGTCGGCAACGGCAATAGACATCAAGCTTTAGCGCATGTTGAAAGCAACAATCGCAACTATGAGCAGGCCAAATATCATCAGGCTGATCAGGGTCAGCAATGTGTTGTAACGTTTATGTTGCTGCAGGATTTTGTGCAGCAACTCATCGCTGCGGTCAGCGTTTCCGTCAGCCAGATAACGGTGCAGCAAACGCGGTAACTGGGGTATCACAAATGCATAATTTGGGGCTTCGACGCGCAGCGATTTTACAAAGCCGCGCCAACCCACTTGGTCTTTCATCCAACTTTCCAGCCACGGTTTGGCGGTTTTCCACAAATCAAGTTCAGGATCGAGTTGCAGGCCCAACCCCTCAACATTGAGCAGTGTCTTCTGCAGCAATACCAGTTGTGGTTGGACTTCGATACCAAAGCGGCGCGAAGTCTGGAACAGGCGCAACAGCACGCGCCCGAATGACACTTCACGCAATGGTTTATCGAAGATCGGCTCGCACACCGCACGGATCGCGGATTCAAGTTCATCCACGCGAGTGTCTTTGGGAGCCCAGCCGGATTCGATATGCACTTCGGCGACACGCCTGTAATCACGGCGGAAAAACGCGATGAAATTCTGCGCGAGATAACGCTTGTCGGCGTCAGTCAGCGTGCCCATGATACCGAAATCCAGCGCGATATATTGGCCGCCATTTGGTCCATTGGCAGCAACCTGGACATTGCCCGGATGCATGTCGGCGTGAAAGAATCCATCGCGAAACACCTGCGTGTAAAATATCTCTACTCCGTTGGCGGCTAGTCTGGGTATGTCCACCCCGGCGGCGCGCAGAGCGCTAACCTGGCTGACCGGAATGCCATACATGCGTTCCATGACCATTACTTGTGTACTGCAATAATCCCAATACATCTCGGGAACCCGGAGCAGCGGAGACCTGGCAAAATTGCGCCGCAGCTGGCTGCCGTTCGCCGCCTCGCGCATCAGGTCGAGTTCATCTTCCAGGTGTTTTTCGAATTCATGGATCACTTCGCGCGGCTTGAGGCGACGACCATCTGCCCATAACCATTCGATCAGGTCGGCTGCCACTTTCAGCAACGCGACATCGTGTGCGATGATGCCGGTGATGCCCGGGCGCAATATCTTGACGGCAACTTCACGTCCATCCGGCAATGCCGCGAAATGCACTTGCGCAACCGATGCGCTGGCTACCGGCGTTTCATCGAAGCTGTTGAATACTTCATCCAGAGGTTTTCCGTAAACGGCTTCCAGCACCGCAACTGCCTGTGCGGAAGGGAATGGCGGTACCTGGTCTTGCAGTTTGGCAAGCTCGTCCGCGATGTCTGTCGGCATCAGATCGCGGCGCGTGGACAACATCTGGCCGAATTTCACAAAGATCGGGCCAAGCGCTTCCAATGCAAGGCGCAACCGTACAGCACGAGGTTTGTCGGTGTTGCGCAAGAACAGCAAAATGTTCAGAGGCACGCGCATCCAGCGCACGCGCTCATGTGCAAACAGGAACTCATCCAGCCCGAAACGCAACACAACAAAAACAATCTTGATCAGGCGGAACAGGCGCATGGTCAAATTTTCGTGGTAGCGATCATGCGACCGATGCGTTGTTCCAACCGCGCCACGTCGTCGCGCAGCGTATCCACTTGCCGCATCAACGCGGATATTTGCTGTGGTTTGGCCAGTAGCGGGCGTTCTTCGGTCCAGTATTCCGCCGCCGCACGGGAAATATTCAGCGTTGCGCCACGTAACTGTTGTCGGGCATTGTGAACTGTTTGCACGATGCGTTCCGCGGCGATGTCTCCGGTGACATGACTCAAGTTTTCAGCCATATCCCAGCGCAGATTGCGCGACAGGAAAAAAATTTCCTTCAGCAATTCGGCATCGCCTTCGCTGTGGATTCCGCTGTGGACATTTTCATCATGCATAACGAGACGCGGCAACAACGATGGAGAAATCACGCACAGCGCATCTGCGCCGGTTGCCGCATCTGCGCTGCACAGGAAACCATCGGCCAGTATCGTGCAGGCAAATGAAAACGGAGCAATATCGAACCGCGCCGTCTTGCCCGCGAAGCGCGCGAGCCTCGGTAATGCCCAACTGTTCTGCGTGAGCAGGTGATTCAATGCCGCGGCAGAAGGTTGGGCGAACATGGAGTAACTTAGTGCAATGTCACTTGCTGGATTCCGGCCAGCAGCCACACCGATTTTTCATCGCGCAGATTTTTCTGTACATGCCAGATTTCATCGACAGTTTCCGGCGCGCCATTATTTTCCGAGAGTTGCCCGGTGAAGCGCACGCTGGCGATGGCAAAGTCTCCTTCATTCGCCACTTGCAGCAAATCGGCATGGATCGCGATGACATCAGTTTTCTGCGGTGTGTTGTCATGCTCCTGCAGCTGCATCGAGATTTCCGCAAACATTTCCGGAGTGGTGTATTCGCGGATGTCGTTCAAATCCTTGCGATCATTTGCAGCTTGCAGGCGGATGAACGAAGTCTTTGCACTGCGCAGGAATGTCTCCACCGGAAAATCCGCAGGAATGTTGCCGGTCCCAGCGGGGGCAACAGGTGCAGCAACGCCGCTATATACCGGCTGTTGCGTGGGCTGGGGTTCGTTGTATGGCGCACCCGCTCCGGCGTAATGCACAGGCTGTTGCTTTTGACGAAATAATGAGATCAGGAACATTACCGCGACGCCGGCCAGAACCGCCATCAGGATGCCACCCATCGCACCACCCATACCGCCTCCGGCGAACATGGCGCCTAAACCTGCACCAATAGCCAAACCGGCCAAAGGTCCAAGCCATCTGTTGCCGGCCGGAGCAGGCGCTACGCCTGTGGCGGGACTTGGTGCAGCTGTCGGGGTACTTGTTGCCTGTTGCGGAGCCATGGTCCGCTGTTTGCCGATACTGCCGCCACCACCAAAACGTTTGGCTTCCGCCGTAGCGGTGAACAAAGTCAGGCAGGTCAAAGCAATAATCAACGATATCAAGAATCTTTTCATGTATTCCTCAAAATGAATTGGGTTAAACAAAAACGGACGCAAGTATATCATTGGCCGTAGTGCCGACGGTTACAGGTGGATTTAGGATAGAGGAATGAAGAAAGATTCCCGGTTCAAAATCGAACCAACAGAGGTTATTTCATTTTGGAAGGCAGGCGGATCGTTTCGCCGTCAACTGCAAACACGCCCATCCCCTGATGATGAATAGTCTGTGGATGCTTCTGCGCAGGGTCTATCCAGGCCTTGACCACTTCAAGGATGAAAAAATTGTATTTGGCCACCATCTTTGCATCGGCGATCTTGCATTCGAGATTGGCGTAGCATTCGTCGATGAGCGGTACCTGAACGTATCTGGCCGCCATGGGAGTGAGACCGAATTTCTTGAACTTGTCGATTTGTTTTCCAGAACTATTCCCGACGCCAACCACTTTTTTAGCCAGTTCCACTGTTGGGATATTGATCACGCACTCCCTGCTTGCCATCAGGATATCGTACGAGTAATTACGGTTGCTGATCACGCAACCTACCAGCGGCGGCTCAAATTCGAGCATCGTATGCCATGACATGGTCATGATGTTCGACTTACCCTTGCCGGCAGTCGTGACCATCACTACGGGTCCCGGCTCAAGCAAACGATAGACTTTTGATAATGGAAAAGATTTTTTCGACATTTTCACGCCTCCGTTAACTTCTAGCGAATTAACAGTATCCGCCTATGCGGCGGCAAGTCAAAATGGCGCTTCGGAAAACAGGGTCAATGGTTCTGCACTGAATGGATGGATAAAGTTCAGCATGTTGGCATGAAGCAACAGGCGGTGGGCATACAACCCCGATTTTCCGCCATATAAGCCATCTCCAACAATCGGATGCCCGATAGCTGCCATGTGCACCCGCAACTGGTGGGTGCGTCCGGTTAGTGGCTCTAACTCGATGCGGCTGGTATTGGTGACTTCATCATATTCCAGCACGCGATAGCGCGTCTGTGAACTTTTGCCATTGTCAAAATCTACTTTTTGCCGGGGGCGGTTCGGCCAGTCAGGGCCAAGCGGCAGATCTATGATATCTGTTCCAGGTTCTATTCGACCCGTTATTATCGCGATATAGAATTTTTTTACATTGCCTTCGCGGAATAATTGAGAAAGCCGGTTATGCATCTCTTTGCCACGGGCCAGTAACAGCAAGCCGGAAGTAGGCATGTCCAGACGATGCACACTGAGCGTATCCGGAAATCTTTGTTGTGTCCGGGTGGTTAAATTGTCCGCCTTATCCAGGCCGCGCCCCGGTACCGAAAGTAATCCGGAAGGCTTGTTCACTACCAACAGCGACTCATCCTGATAAACAATGTCGAGGTCGCCGTCGGGAGGAGAGTAGGTGGTTTGCAAGGCAGTCAATAACCACGAAGGTCGGAGGAACACAAATTACGTCGTCAGGTTTAACGGAACCGATGCATCAAGAGGCAGGCTTTGTCAGTGTTGATCATTCGTTGAGATGATCGAAAAAACAACAAGGTCAGCGGGCTGTTCGGCAAATGTCTGGCCCAAACTGATGGAACCATTGCCACGCAAAACCGACTCTTCACGGGTGATGTGCACCACGTTGCCGTCGTTGGAGCGTATATAGGTTCCGTTGGTGCTTTGGTCCGCAATGATGAACTTGCCGAAATGCAGTTCGATGCGGACATGCTGGCGCGAAGCAAGGTCATTTTGCACAACGAGATCGCAGGTTTCTTCGCGCCCCAACACCACACTTTTGTGTTCCTTGTTGACCTTGATAGACTGGTTGCGATAACGCAAGGTCATCTCGTCGTTACTGCTGGGAGGTTTGCGGAATGCCGGGATGCCGATACGCGTGCTCAGTACATCCTCCTGGTCGGGGATGATTTGATAAATTTCGTGAAGTTCCTGCTTGCCTTTGAATTCGGCGCGCATGATTTTACGCATCTTGTTCCGCAAATTGTCAGGCACCGCATCGAATACCGCCTGGGTCGACATGGTCTGGCCCGCCCGGGTTATCGCAGCGACGCGTGCGGCGATATTGACGGTATTGCCAAATACATCATTGGATTCCTTGATCACTTCACCATAATTGAAGCCGACACGGATGTGCAGAGGGACACCGTTTGATGGTTGTTCATTGGCCACCGCCGTCTGCATTGCGCAAGCCGCGTCAAAGGCGGCTTCAGCATTCGAAAACGTTGCCATGATTTCATCGCCTATGGTTTTGATCAGCACGCCCTGATGATCGGCAACTACTCTGGATAGGGTGTCAATGCAGCGAGCGATCGTTTTTCGCGCCAGATCATCCCCCAGATTTTCATAGAGTGCCGTGCTGCCACAGATATCAGCAAATAAAACGGCAAGTTTTTGCGGGCGTTGTGACATAGGTGAAAGCTGAACGCGGCTAAGAGGGCCTAGTGCATAAAAATAAAACGGTATTAATACTTGTACCCGCGATGCACCGCAACCACACCGCCGGTCATATTGAAATATTCGACTTTTCCCAAACCGGCTTCCTCCATCATTTTCTGCAGCTCCTCCTGTCCCGGATGCATGCGTATCGATTCGGCGAGATAGCGATAGCTGTCGGCGTCATTGGCGATGAACTGCCCGATCTTGGGTAGCAGTTTAAACGAATAGAGGCCGTAGATTTTTTCCAATGGCTTGGCCACTTTGGAAAATTCCAGCACGATCAAGCGCCCGCCGGGTTTGAGCACGCGCTGCATCTCTCGCAGCGCAACATCCTTGTGTGTGACATTGCGCAGACCGAAGGCGATGCTGACGCAGTCGAAATAATCGTTTGGAAACGGCAGGTGTTCGGCGTCGCATTGGGTGACCGGTGTAGTATGGCCTTGGTCGAACAGACGATCACGTCCGACGCGCAACATCGCGTTGTTGATGTCGGTGAGTACGACCTGACCGCTGCTGCCGACTTTCTTGAGAAACAGTTGCGATAAATCTGCGGAGCCGCCCGCCACGTCCAGTACACGCTGGCCTTCACGCACTCCACTGATGCTGACGGCAAAGCGTTTCCACACGCGATGCAGTCCCGCCGACATCAGGTCGTTCATCACGTCGTATTTCCCCGCGACCGAGGTGAACACACCGGCGACGCGTTTGGCTTTTGCTTCCTCGGCAACGGTCTCAAAACCGAAATGGGTGTCTGCCATGGTTGACTCCTAGTGATGAGGCTGGCGACTTTCGCCCGCCGTTTCAAGCTGCCGCAGATATTCCTGCCATAGCGTGTGCTGGCTACTTCCCAGATGGCGAAGGTATTCCCAAGTATACAAGCCGCTGTCGTGCCCGTCGTCGAATACAATTTTCATTGCATAACTGCCCACTGGTTCTACGCCAAGCACGTTCACGTCTTGTTTGCCAGCTTGGAGTATCTCCTGCCCCGGGCCATGGCCACGCACTTCCGCAGAAGGCGAATACACACGCAGAAACTCATAGGGCAGATGATAGCGTGTACCGTCGGCAAAGGCGATCTCCAACGCGAGCGATTGCTGGTGCAACGTGATTTCAGTGGGTTGTTCTATCATGAATTATAGCGAACGGATTTTTTTCAATAGTGCGGTAGTAGAACGTTCGTGCAGGAACGGGATGCTGTGCACTGTTCCGCCCCAGTCCTGTACTTCGCTTGCGCCGACGATGTTTTCGATCTTCCAGTCGCCGCCTTTTGCCAGGACATCCGGACGGCAAGCGAGGATCAGGTTCAGCGGTGTGTCTTCGTCGAACCTTATCACCAAGCTGACCGATTCCAGCGCGGCAAGCACCATCATGCGGTCTTGTTCGGAGTTGATCGGCCGATCATCGCCTTTGCCCTGGCGCTTCACCGAGGCGTCGCTATTCACTCCGACGATCAGCGACCCACCCAGTGCCCGGGCTTGTGCGAGATAAGTTACGTGGCCGCGATGCAACACATCGAAGCATCCGTTGGTAAATACCAGGGGATGCGGCAGTGTGGCTGCCCTTGCGGCGAGTTCGCCGATCACGCATAACTTGTGTTCGAAAGAGGGTGTTGAATACATTTTAATCAAGGTACTCGAACATTCTGACGACCTGTTGAACGCCTTGCGTACTGCTGGTGATATCCGTGGCGGAATCAGCTTCAGCGTGGTTGACAAGGCCCATCAAATACACCGAACCATTTTCGGTGACAACTTTGATGTGGTCGGGATTGAAGTGTTTGTTGTTCACATACCTCAGCTTTACGTTGGAAGTAATCAGGCTGTCATTGCTGCGCGAAGCCAGTGTGCTGATGGGCGAAACGGCAAGCGCATCGTTCACATCATTCACTTTTCCGATGCCTGAAACGATTTTTTCGATCTCCGCTTTGCTGGGTTCATCAGGCACCTCGCCGCTGATCAGCACACGATAATTGAAGCTGGTCACATTGACATGTACCCCACTCTTGAATTGTTTGTCGATCAGGTCAGCGGCGCTTGTCTCTATCCTCTGGTCATCGATATAAGCATCTGTGGTGCGGCGATCTTGCGCCATCATCACCCCGGTACCTACACCTGCCGCAATGACAGGAAAGCAACCTTGCAGCGAGCCTGATATCGGCACCAGCAACAGCAGCAATACAACGCGCATTGTCATTCTCCGAGCAGGAGAAAATCAATGATGTCGCACAGGCAATGGAGAGTGACCAGGTGTACTTCCTGGATGCGCGCGGTGCTTTGCGCGTCCACGCAAATCAATACATCGTCGGGGCGCAACGAGCGCGCCATTTCGCCGCCATCCCGTCCGGTCAGCGCAATCACGCGCATGCTGCGCTCGTGCGCGGCATGGATCGCGGCAACCACATTAGGTGAATTGCCGCTGGTAGAGATTGCCAGCAGGCTGTCCCCCGGTAAACCGAGTGCGCGCACTTGTTTGGAAAAGACCTGGTTGTAATCGTAATCGTTGGCGATCGAAGTAAGCACCGAACTGTCGGTAGTCAGCGCGATGCATGCCAGTCCGGGGCGCTCCTTTTCGAAGCGGTTCAGTAATTCTGCGGCGAAATGTTGTGCATCGGCTGCCGAGCCGCCATTGCCGCAACACATGATCTTGCCATCGTTGGTGACGCAGTCGAAAAATATCTGCGCGCCGTTGGTGATGGGCTTTGCCAGCGCGTCCTTGACTTTAAGCTTGATCTCCGCGCTGTCTTTGAAATGTTTGATGATGCGTTTGTGGATGTCCATATGGATTTTGACCTATTTGCCGAGTGATGAATATTAACCGAATCAGGCACCGAACGCATTCTTAAGCCATTGCACATTCTGGTCTTTTATATTATCCATCAGCACCGCGTCGAAGCGGCACGGCGGGACATGCGTCAGACTGGCAAGATATTGGTGCGCGGTGCGGACGATGCGTTGCTGTTTATGCGTATCGATGCTGGCCGCCGCACCGCCGAAATCCGCATTGCGACGCAAGCGCACCTCGATGAATACCAATGTTGCGCCGTCCCGCATGATCAAGTCGATCTCGCCAAAGCGGCTGCGATAATTTTGCGCGAGCAGTTTCAGTCCCTGCTTCTGTAAGAATTGCACAGCCCATTGTTCCGCTTGGGCGCCTGTGCTCATGGCATGCTGATGGCTTTATCGGGAAATATCTGCTGTGCCGGGGTAACCGGCGCGTCGGGTAATTGGGCGCGTCCCTGCAGAAACACGGCTGAGATCGGGGTGCGCTGGAAGGTGTGGCCGTTTAGCTGAATCTGCCCGCTTACGCCGTCCAAGGGCAACGCAGAAGCAACTTTGCCTGTCAGCAATAATTGAATCAACCGGAATGAGTCTATTCCCAGAGCGTAAAGCCGCTCGCGGTCGGGGGCAAGCGGAGGTGAGGCACGCGGATAGATCATCACGGCAGGATGGTCAGGCTGCAACAACCACGGCATATCCACAAAGCGGATGCCGTTCAAGTCATAATTGGTCAAGGTGTTATCGTTGCCCGCAAAGATTTGCGAGGTAGCATAGATTGTTAATTTGTTGGGCAGGTAGGGGCGGATCAGGCGTGCTTTGGCGGCGTCAGTCGCGAGGAATACCGTGGTATCAGTGATGTCAGCAATATCCGCGAATACCGTTGGGTCGTCGTTGAATTCGATTTCGCGCAGGATACCTCTGTCTTTATCTTGGGCCGAACCATTCCATTCTTCCTCAAAAGCCGCCTGCATGCGTTGGGACAGTTGCGAGCGGATGGTGATGATAATGGCCTGATGCAGGCCGTGTTGTTTAGCCAGTTGAGCGGCTTGCCGCGCTTCTGCTTCGACGGACATACCGAAGAAATACAGTTGTTTGGCCGGTTGGCCCTCGACAATATTCAAGGTCAGGGTTGGTACCGGAATGTCTTTCTCGGCTGCCAGCGCGCTGACCCCGCTACGCGTCAGCGGCCCCACCACGGCACGTGCGCCGTTGGCGATGGCCTGGCGATAAGTTGCGACGACACCATTGTTCTCGTCGAAATCACTGTATATGCGGACCGGCATTAGCAGTCGTTTGGGATCGATCGCGGCCATAAAGCCCTGCTGTACCGCCTCCGCTGCGGGGCCGAAAACCGGCGATTGCAATGGCAGCAACAGCGCGATATGCGGAAAAGGTTTTTCAGTGGGAAGCACAGGCGGTGCCGGCTTGGCCTCACCGGGCGCAATGACTAAGGGTATTTCAGTGACGGACGTGGGGGGTGCAGCTGGCACAGGTGTCTCGCTGGCTATAGGGATAGTTACAGGTTTTTCGGCTGCCACTACAGGAGGAACAGTTTCTTTGCCGGCGGCTATGGTCTTTTCTTCGACGGGCGTATGCGGTGGGTTGCTGGCACAGGCGTATAGTGCGAACAACGTCAAGAGACAAATCGAAAGCTTGGGGAGTACACGTTGCATAACGAACATCCGCAAAAGTTGGAAGCTGCATTATATGTAGTTGCCACCCCGATAGGAAATTTGCGTGACATCACGCTGCGCGCATTGGACGTATTGACTGCCGCGGATGTGGTTGCGGCCGAAGACACACGCAATACTGCGCATTTGTTGACATATCACAGCATCAGTGCGAACCGGCTGATCGCAGTACACCAGCACAATGAACGAAGCGCGGCGGATAAGATTATTGCGCTGTTGCAAGCCGGGCAAAGCGTGGCCTTTGTCAGCGATGCGGGAACTCCCGCTGTCAGCGACCCCGGCGCATTGCTGGTGCAAGCGGTACGGGCGGCAGGTTTGCGAGTCATCCCGATCCCCGGGGCGAGTGCGGTACTGGCGGCTTTATCTGCGGCGGGTTTGAGCGAGCCGCATTATTTGTTTTATGGTTTTTTGCCGAATAAATCTGCAGCACGGTGTACCGTGCTGCAGACATTGGTCAATCATCCTTACATGTTGGTGTTTTACGAAGCACCACACCGCATCGTCGAGTGCGTGGCTGATTTGTGCGCTGTATTGGGCAGCGAGCGGCAGATCGTGCTGGCGCGCGAAATCACCAAACTGTTTGAAACGATACATGCCTGTAAGTTGGGTGATGCCGAAACATGGTTGCAATCCGACATCAACCAGCAACGCGGCGAATTCGTTGTGCTGGTTTCAGGCGCGATGCCGCAGCCGGGTTTGCCAGCACAGGCCTTAGCCACGCTGTCCAAGTTGCTCGACGAATTGCCGCTCAAGCAAGCGGTGCAACTCGCCGCCAGGATCACCGGAGCCAACCGCAACGAGCTATATCAACGGGCGTTGCAGATCAAAAACCCTGATTGATTTAGGGGTGTCGACATGAGCACACTTTACTTTCAAACATGTGTTTGATACAGTTGTTTGGCAATTTGGGGTTCTCCTCAAAATGCAGAATGAAATAATCGATGCGTATGCTTGGCAAATATGTTGAGCCATTCGGCTAAGTCACCAAAAATCTGACATAAAGCCGCAGGTTAACGTGGGCAAATCGTCGCTTATCACGTCCGGGAAAGAGCAGTTCCTGCAAAATTATTTATAGAGATTCTTAATATGACAACTCAAATAAAGCCCATCATTTCGATTTTGTTGCTGATCGTTACGCTAACTGGCTGCGGCGGCAGCGATAAACCTGCAGCAGGCCCGGGTCCGGGTGCGGCAATGCCGCCGCCCGAAGTGGATGTGGTAACGGTCGCCACGGGTAACGTGACGCTGACGCAAGATTTGCCGGGACGGTTACAGGCTTACCGTACGGCGCAAGTGCGCGCGCGGGTCGAAGGCGTGGTTGAAAAAAGACTGTTTGAAGAAGGCAGCGATGTAAAGGCAGGAATGTCCCTGTTCCAGATCAATACACGCATCTATAAATCGGCCGCCGAGTCCGCAAAAGCTGATCTGGCGATAGCACGCCAGACGGTTGAGAGATACAAACCACTGCTGGAAATCAAGGCTGTCAGCCAGCAGGAATTTGATCTGGCAGATGCGAAAGCGAAGCAAGCTGAAGCCGCGCTGAGTCGTGCCGAGGAGGATCTGGAGAATGCCAGTGTGCCAGCCGCTATTTCCGGCCGTATCGGCCGTGCATTGGTGACGGAGGGCGCTTTGGTAGGCAAAGGCGAGGCCACGCTATTGGCTACCATAGAACAATTGGATCCCATCTATGTCAACTTCACGCAGTCCGGGGAAGATTTGCTGCGCCTAAGGCAAGCGGTGATGAACGGCAAGCTCAAGCGAGCTGAATCAACCAAGGTGGAATTGTTGCAGGAAGACGGCAGTGTTTATCCGGAGTCCGGCAAGATTTTCTTTACTGACATGGCGGTTGATCCGGGTACGGGTGCGATATCGTTGCGTGCCGAATTTCCCAATCCAAAACGTGAAGTGTGGCCCGGTATGTTCGTGCGTATCCGTTTCCCGGAAGCGTTGGCAGAGAATGCCATACGTGTGCCACAGCGCGCTGTGCAAGTCGGCCCGCAGGGACAGTTTGTCATGATCGTCGGTGCGGAAAACAAGATGACCCCGGTACCGATCAAAACTGACAGCATGTCTGGCGAGGATTTCATCGTTTCCGAAGGCTTGAAAGGCGGTGAGCAAGTCATCGTGAATGGTTTGCAGAAAGCTCGCCCCGGTTCGCCGGTGAAACCGGTGCCGCTGCAGGCAGACAAACCGTCCGCACCGGCAGCCAACAGCAAATAGTTAAGGATTACTCATGTTCGCAAAATTTTTTATTGACCGTCCGATTTTTGCATGGGTGATCGCGCTCATCATCCTGTTGGGCGGCATACTGGCACTGAAAAGTTTGCCAGTGTCCCAATACCCGTCTGTTGCGCCCCCCGCACTGTCCATCACCGTTAATTATCCGGGCGCATCGGCGCAGGTCATTGAAGAAACGGCGATAGCATTGCTAGAGCAGGAAATGAACGGCATCGAGCACCTGCTTTACATGGAGTCTGCTTCCGAGCTGGGAACTGGCAGTATTACGCTGACATTTGAGGCAGGTTCGAATCTTGATCTGGCTTCAGTCGAAGCGCAGAACCGTATCAAGCGCGCGGAAGCGCGTTTGCCCGATGATGTGCGCCGCCTAGGTATCACCGTCACCAAATCGGCACGCAACTATGTGATGTTCGTTGCGTTATTTTCACCTGACAAGAGTCTCAACGATGTTGCGCTGGGCAGCTACGCCGCAGCCAACGTGCTGGAAAGCGTACAGCGTGTGCCGGGCGTGGGCGAAGCGTTGCTGTTCGGCACCGAATATTCAATGCGTCTGTGGCTCAAGATGGAGAAGCTGCATCAATACAATCTTTCTCCCGCAGATGTGGCGAATGCGGTACGCGCGCAAAACTCGGAACTGGCAACCGGTGAGCTGGGACAACTGCCGTCTGCAGCCGGACAACAGCTTAATGCGGTCATCGTCACGCGCAGCAGGCTTTCCACAACTCAGGAATTTGGCAACGTCATTGTGCGCACCAATCCGGATGGTTCCACGTTGCGCGTAAAAGATGTGGCGCGCGTAGAACTGGGCGCGCAGGATTACAACCGGGCCGCACGCATCGACGGGCAACCGACGGCGGCGATCGCGATCCGGTTGACTCCCGGAGCAAACGCGCTGGATACCGTGAAAGCGGTTAAGGCCAAAATGACGGAGTTGGCCAAGTACTTCCCGAAAAACATTAACTGGGTCGTGCCCTATGATACTTCCAAGTTTATCGATATCTCGATCACGGAAGTTTTGAAGAGTCTGGCAGAAGCCTTGCTGCTGGTGGTACTGGTGATGTATGTGTTCCTGGGGAATTGGCGTGCGACATTGATACCGGCCATCGTCATTCCCGTCGCATTGGTGGGCGCGCTGGTTGGGCTGTACCTGCTCGGCTATTCGATCAACGTGCTCACCTTGTTCGCGATGGTACTGGCGATCGGCATTGTGGTGGATGATGCCATCGTGGTGGTGGAAAACGTCGAGCGCATCATGACCACCGAGGGATTGTCCCCGCGCGACGCCACACGTAAGGCGATGGATCAGATCGTCGGCGCGATCATTGCGATCACGCTGGTGCTGATGGCGGTATTCATCCCGATGGCGTTTTTCCCCGGCTCGTCCGGTGCGATCTATCGTCAGTTCGCGGTCACGCTGATATTGACGATGATGTTCTCGGCATTGATGGCGTTGTCGCTGACACCGGCGCTGTGCGCGGCTTTGCTCAAGCATACATCCGGCAAAGAATTGTTGCCGAGCCGTGGCCCGCTTGGTTGGTTCAACCGCTTTTTTGCTCGCACTACGACAAGTTATACGGGCAGCGTCGGCAAGATCGTCAAAAAGACTACGCGCTATTTGCTGGTTTACGCGGTAATCTTTATTGCGATGGGATGGTTGTTCAGCAAGTTGCCAGGCAGCTTTCTGCCGGCAGAAGATCAGGGATATTTCATCAATGTAGTCCAGCTGCCTCCGGGAGCGACACAAGAGCGTACTCTCGATGTACTGTCGCAAGTTGAGCAATATTATCTAGGGCAAAAGGAAGTCGAACATGTGATAGGTGTAGCCGGTTTTTCATTTGTCGGGCGAGGCCAGAACGTCGGTATTGTGTTCGTGACGCTCAAGCCATGGGATGAGCGGAGCGCGGAAGGCAGTTCGTCAGTTGCGCTGGTGCGCAAAGCCAACATGGCATTATTTATGATCAAACAGGCAATGATCTTTGCGGTCAATCCGCCGCCTATTCCGGAATTGGCGGCCTTGGGTGGATTCGATTTCCGCTTGGAAGATCGCGGTGGAGTTGGCAGGGAAAAGCTGCTGGAAGCGCGCAACATGGCATTGGGTATGGCCTCGCAAAATCCGGTGCTGGCTGGAGTGCGCCCCGAAGGTCAGGAAGCCGGCCCGCAATTGTTGCTTGATATCGACCGGTTGAAAGCCGAGACCTTGGGTGTTTCCATCGCTGACTTGAACGATACTTTGCAATCCTCGCTGGGTGTTGCCTATATCAACGACTTTACTCGTCAGGGGCGTATCCTGCGCGTGCAGATGCAGGCCGAGTCAAATACGCGGCGCACGCCCAAGGATATTCTGCGGATGTCAATACGCAACAACAAGGGTGATATGGTTCCGTTATCGGAACTTGCCACAGCACGCTGGACCGCCGGCTCGCCTAAGTTGGATCGTTACAACGGTCTTGCTTCGATGAAGATTGCGGGCGGTCCCGCCCCAGGGCATAGCAGCGGTGAAGCGTCTGCAGCAATGGAACAGATCGCGCAACAGTTGCCGGCTGGCATCGGTTACGAATGGTCGGGTACTTCATTCGAAGAGCGGCAAGCCGGCACACAAGCACCTTTGCTGTTTGCCATTTCGCTAATCGTCGTATTCTTGTGCCTGGCCGCACTGTACGAGAGCTGGTCGATTCCGGTTGCAGTGCTGCTGGTCGTTCCGCTCGGTGTTTTCGGCGCGGTATTGGCGGTGATGCTGCGCGATTTGCCCAACGATGTGTATTTCAAGGTAGGCTTGATCGCCATCATTGGCTTGTCGTCCAAGAACGCGATTTTGATTATTGAATTTGCACGCAGGCTGCAAGACAGTGGCATGAGCGCGATTGACGCTACTTTGGAAGCCTGCCGCTTGCGTTTCAGACCGATCCTGATGACCTCCATCGCGTTCATCGCCGGCGTATCGCCGCTGGCGTTTTCGGTCGGAGCGGGAGCGCAAAGCCGTCATGCGATAGGTACCGGGGTCATGGGCGGCATGATAGCGGCGACTGCACTGGCGATATTTTTGGTGCCGGTGTTCTTTGTCGTGGTACGCCGTATCTTTCCCGGGCATGCGCGCGTAGCTGCTCCATCGGAGGGAGGCCAACATGAATAACAAAAAATTCTCTGTCATTACCTTGGTAATCTCACTGAGTGCCTGCTCGATGATGCCGACGTATGAGAGGCCTGCTGCGCCTGCGCCAACTGCCTGGCCTGATAGCGTGAAATTGAAAGCTACAGGTATTGCCTTGGCCGAATGGCAGCATTATTTCCCCGATCCGCGCCTGCAGGGGTTGATTGCTGCGGCGCTGGAGAACAATCGTGATTTGCGTATCTCTACCGCGCGCATCGCTGAAGCACGCGCGCAATACGGCATACAATCCGCGGACCGCTTGCCGAATGTGAACCTTGCGGCCAGCCGGAATGCTTCACGGACACCGGCCGATCTATCTTCTACCGGCAGTGTACTGACCACGCAACGTTACGATGTGAACGTGAACGTGGTGTCATATGAACTGGACTTCTGGGGACGGGTCAGCAGCCTGAGTGCGTCCGCCAAGGCCAGTTATCTTGCTACCGAATCCGCGCAACACGCGTTCCGCCTGTCACTGATCGCCGATGTGGCGAACGCCTACTTGTCATTGTTGGAAATGCGTGAACGTACCCAACTTGCGGATGCGACCGTTAAAGCGCGCGCCGAGTCCAGGGACCTGATGTCGCGCCGCCGTGAAGCTGGTGTGTCCAATGATACCGATTGGTTGCAAGCCGAAGGATCATATCAATCTGCCGCCGCTGATCTTGCGAATCTGCAACAGCAACGGGCCGCCGCAGAAAACCTGCTCAATTTGCTGGTGGGGAAATCGGTAGCGGAAATCAAAGACCTGCCATCCGGACTCAGCCTTGCCGAACAAGGCATAAACTCCAATCTGTTTGCCGGATTGCCTGCCGATGTGTTGTTGCGACGCCCCGATGTGCTGGCTGCAGAGCAGCAATTGATCGCAGCGAATGCCAATGTCGGCGCGGCACGCGCGGCTTTTTTCCCGCGCATATCATTGACCGGAAGTGCGGGTACAGCCAGCAACAGCTTGGCCGGATTGTTCGATGCGGGTAGCGGGGCATGGAGTTTCTTACCTTCTATCAGCATGCCGTTGTTCGATGCCGGACGCAATTCCGCCAATGTGGATATCACCCAGGCACGCAAGGTGATCGCGGTTGCCAGTTATGAAAAAACCATACAGCAAGCATTCCGCGAAGTTGCCGATCTGCTGACCGCTCGGGACAGACTCGCCGAACAGCTGACGGCTCAACAAGCCAATGCCGAAGCGCAGAAGCATTTGTTGACCCTGGTTGAGGCGCGCTATCGGGTAGGTATCGTCAGCTATCTTGAAGTGCTGGATGCGCAACGTCAGGCTTTTGCTGCCGAGCAGGGTGAAATACAGGTGCGGCGCGAGTGGTTCAGCGCGGCAACGCAACTCTACAAAGCGTTGGCGGGGGAAAGTAACGACTCAATGGCAAAGCCGCCGCAGGAGGCCACCAGCAAATGATGTCTGAAGTAGAAGCCAAAACCGCCAGCGAACAGACGCGCGCGCGATTGCTGGATGCAGCGAGGGAGGTATTTGCAGAACACAACTTTCAGGGCGCAACGGTGCGCGAGATATGCCGCCGTGCCGAAGCGAATGTCGCAGCGGTAAATTACCACTTCGGCAGCAAGGAAGGTTTGCTCGCCGAGGCCCTGAATTTTTCCCAGTTGGCGGCATTGCAAAAAGCCAATGTCCAGGCCGACGAGTGTCCCAAGATGCGCCTGCGCATGTTCCTGCACGACTTCATGCTGATGTTGCTGGACGAAAAAAACGCTTCCACGCAATGCAGGATCATGGCACGCGAGCTGGCCGACCCTACGCCTGCACTGGACCAGATTGTCAGCGAGGCCATCGCGCCACTGCATGAGTTTTTGGGCAAGCTGTTGCGCGAAATAATCGGTGACAAGGTGAGTGAAGCCGAGCTGCGCCGTTGCGTATACAGCATCTTCGGGCAATGCCAGTTCTACCGCCATTCCCATCCGGTGTTGCAACGCCTGCACCCCAAGCTGCGCTATGACCATAAGGAAATTGAAGCGATAGCAGAACACATCACGGAATTTTCGCTGGCCGGGATCAAACATCTGGCCAAAAAATAGAGTTGGTTCAGCAAGTATCGATCGTGCCGCCGATCTTTGAAAAAAGGCAGGCTGCCGGGCTTTGATTTACAATCACGCCCATGCACCCGACCGGAATCACACCATGCATCAACTGACCTTCACCCGTCCCGACGATTGGCATCTGCATTTGCGCGATGGTACGCTGATGCAGGCAGTGTTGCCTGATACCGTGCGGCAGTTCGCCCGCGCAATCGTGATGCCCAATCTCAAGCCGCCAGTCACCTCTACCGCACAGGCGCAATCGTATCGAACACGCATTATTGCCGCGTTGCCCGATATTGCGAAATCTGGCGGCACAAAGTTCGAGCCGCTGATGACACTGTATTTGACCGACAACACCAGCGCCGAGGAGATCAAGCGCGCCAAACAAAGCGGCATCGTGCATGCGGTGAAATATTATCCGGCAGGCGCAACCACCAATTCCGATGCGGGCGTGACCGATATCCGCAAGGCTTATTCGGCGCTGGAAGAAATGCAGCGCTGCGGCATGCCGCTGCTGGTGCACGGCGAGGTGACCGATAAGAATGTCGATGTGTTCGACCGCGAAACGGTGTTCATCGAACGCGTGATGATCCCGTTGTTGCGTGACCTGCCACAACTGCGCGTAGTGTTCGAACATATCACCACACGAGATGCAGTGCAGTTCGTGACCGGTGCGCCGGATCACGTCGCTGCGACCATCACCGCGCATCACCTGTTGTATAACCGCAATGCAATGTTCAGCGGCGGCCTGCGCCCGCATTACTACTGCCTGCCGGTGCTGAAACGCGAAGTGCATCGGGAGGCGTTGGGCAAGGCGGTCGTCGGCGGCAACCCGAAATTCTTCCTTGGCACCGACAGCGCGCCGCATGCGCAGCACACCAAGGAAACGGCTTGCGGTTGCGCCGGTTGCTATACCGCACACACAGCGATCGAACTGTATGCAGAAGCGTTTGAACAATTGAACGCGCTGGACAAGCTGGAAGCCTTCGCCAGTTTTTACGGTGCGGATTATTACCACCTGCCGCGCAACACCGGCAAGATCACGCTGAACAAGGAAAACTGGCGTGTGCCGGATAGCCTGCCGTTCGGGGAACACAAGCTGGTGCCGTTGCGTGCCGGGGAAAATGTGGCTTGGAAGATCGGTGGATGATATGGATGCAACTGAGAATCGAGCCGAAATATTCCGCGCCAAGTTGAATCTGGAAACGGCGCAAATCGCTTGGAAGGATTTGCAGCGTTTCTTTGCAAGTGGCGTGGTATTGATAATTTCCCCCGATCTCGATCTGGTCGAAGTTGCTTTCCAGATGTCAGAGGACAACATCACGCAAATCCAGCAATGGGCGGAAGCCGGCAAGTTCGGCAAGGTGACGGACGCGCAGGCAGCAGCATGGTTTGAGTCAGACACACAAGTGTGGGCAGTGGTAGTCAGCCCATGGGTATTGGTGCAGCAGGCGCGGCAGCTTCAGTAAAATATCGATTGGGGGGTGTCAATGTTGTCCGCAAATAGCTGGTTCTACTGGGCACTGCTCTCCGCAGTGTTTGCCGCGATGACGGCCATTTTTGCCAAGATCGGCCTGGAGGGCATAGACTCGGATTACGCCACGCTGATACGCACCTTCGTGATCATGCTGGTGCTGGCTGGTTTTGTGTATTCCACCGGCAAGTGGGGCGATCCCTTCGCACTCAGTCCAAGAACCTGGCTGTTCCTGTCACTATCCGGGCTGGCGACAGGCGCATCCTGGGTCTGCTACTTCCGTGCGCTGCAGTCGGGCGAAGCTTCCAAGGTCGCGCCGGTGGACAAGTTCAGCCTGGTGCTGGTCGCGATTTTTGCCGTCATCTTCCTGAACGAGCGACCCAGCTTGCGCGAATGGACCGGGATCGCAATGGTTGGTGCAGGCGTTGTGATCCTGAGCCTCAAGCGATAACTTTTAACTTGGTGTAAATACTACTTGCCATTTTTCATCGCTGCTTCGATTTGTTGACATAACGTTTTCAGAATCTTTATCCGTGCGAAGTTCTTGTCGTTGGCTTCCACCAGTGTCCACGGTGCGATCTCGGTGCTGGTGCGGTCTACCATGTCGCATACGGCCGGTTCGTACTCGTTCCATTTCTTGCGGTTGCGCCAGTCTTCTTCGGTGATCTTGAAGCGTTTGAAGCCTGTCTTTTCGCGTTCCCTGAAGCGGCGCAACTGTTCGTCCTTGGTGATGGTCAGCCAAAATTTCACCAGCACGGTGTTGTGCCTGACCAGCTGTTCCTCGAAGTCGTTGATCTCGCTGTAGGCACGCATCCAGTCAGCTTCGGAACAGAATTTCTCGACGCGCTCAACCAGCACCCGCCCGTACCACGAGCGGTCGAAGATCGTCACGCGCCCGGTACGCGGTATGTGGCGCCAGAAGCGCCACAGATATGGCTGGGCGCGCTCTTCCTCGGTGGGTGCTGCGACCGGGATGATGCGGTAGTGACGCGCATCCAGTGCGCCGGTGATACGGCGTATCGCGCCGCCCTTGCCCGCCGCATCCGAGCCTTCGAACACGGCAATGACGGACAGGTTGTGAAAGCGTTCGTCGCGGGTGAGCAGATTGAGCTTGCCCTGATATTTTTCCAATTCGGCATCGAACTTCTTTTTGGCGATTTTCTGCGCCATGTCGAGTTTGTCGAACACGTTCAGGCTATCGAGGGGTGCTTGCAGCGGCGGAACATTGGCGGGTGCGGTCCGGGCCGGATGTTTCAGTCGTTTGCGCAACGCTTCCAGCAAAATCTTGCCTGTAGTCAGATTACGGTAGCGTGCGTCCGCGCCCTCAACCACGATCCATGGGGCTTCCGCGGTGCTGGTGGCGCGCAGTGCGTGCTCGGAGACCTTGCGGAATTTGTCGTATAGTTTGAAACGTTCCCAGTCCAGATTAGTGACACGCCAACGCGTCTTGGGGTCTTTCTCCAGATTCTTGAGCCGTTTGCGTTGAGCCTCCTTGGAGAGGTGAAACCAGAACTTGATGATCAGCGCACCTTCGTTGGTGAGCATGGTTTCGAAGCGATTGATCTCGTCTATGCTCTGGTTCAATTCGGCAGCTTTGGTTTTGCCCATGACTCGAAGCACAATCGGCGAGGTGTACCACGAGCCGAAAAACACGCCAATCCTGCCCTTGGGCGGCAAAGCGCGCCAATACCGCCACATGTGCGGTCGTTCGCGTTCTTCATCCGATTTTTCACCCATCGCATACGCCTGGATGTGACGCGGATCCATCCACGCATTGAGCAGGTTGACCGTCTCGCCCTTGCCCGCGCCGTCCACGCCGCCGATTAAAATGATGACCGGGAATTTGGCCTTCTGCGCCAGATCAAATTGCGCGTTGAGCAAATCCTCGCGCAGTTTGGGGACTTCCGCATCGTAAATGGCTTTGTCGATCTTGTGCCCGAGTTCTGCGGATTCAAACATGATATTTCCTTTGCTTAATGAGCGGCTACAAAAAATCCGGCGTAATGACCAGACGCAGAGTGGTTTGTGATGAGCCATCGCGTTGGCTGAACCACCATATCGCGCCCTTCCTGATGCTTAATGTTGCACCCGCACTGCCGAGCAATTGTGCCGCGACTTCGCCCAAAGTTGGCTGGTGTCCGACGACGATGACCGTGCCACCGCCATCGGGCCAGCGTGCTGCATGAAGCACGGCTTCCGCAGACGCACCGGGTGCGATGGTGGGGGCCAGTGTGAAATGACCGGTGAGGGCGGCAACGGTCTGCTGGGTACGGGTCGCCGGGCTGACCAGGATGCGGTGATCATCAGGCAAATGCTGGTGCAGGAATGCAGCTACCTTTGCCGCCTGTCTGATCCCTTTTGCGGTAAGTTCGCGGGCATGATCGGGGATGCCGTCTTCCGCCTCAGCGTGCCGCCACAGAATCAAATCCATTGTCGCTCCCGAATATTACATTTTATTTCTTAAAATATACCGTATACACTGTTTATACCACTCTAATACGAAGGGAATGATATGACAACCAAAAAGACTGCTGTGACGGCGGCAAAAAAAACACCAGTGAAAAAATCTTCCGCTCCGGTGAAGTCGTCCGCAAAGCCAGCGGCAAAGGCCGTACGGAAACCAGTGGCGAAAAAAATCAAAAAAGTGCAGAAGATAAAAGTAGTGCGCGACAGTTTCACGATGCCGCAAAGTGAATATCAGAAAATTGCCGAGATCAAGGCTGCTTGCCTGAAGGCAAAGATGCACGTGAAGAAGAGCGAAGTATTGCGAGCCGGGCTTAAACTGCTGGCTGAATTGAATGCTGGGAAGCTAAAGCTTGTTTTGAGCGGCCTTGAAAAGATCAAGACGGGCCGCCCGAAAAAACACTAGTCAGTTTTCGCCGAGTGCAGAAATCAACGCCGGCAAGGTGATGCGTGCTCAGAACTCGTATTCGACCTGCATCCTGAAAGTGTGATTGGGCGCTGCATTGCTTGTTCCAAACAGCCATGCGGCGTTGTACCGGATGGCTTGCCGGTTACCCAACTTTAACTTGCCGAAGACGGCCGGGCCGGAGCGATGGCTTTGGTCCATCTGATCGTCCCAGTCGTTCCATTTTCCCATGTCCCCCATGCCCTGAAAGCCGAATTCCAATGTAGGTTGCCAGCGGTATTTTGCTTGCCACTGATAACTGAAATTGGTGCTGTATGGTACGCCGCTGCCATCAGATGCTCCGAATGCGCGTTCAAAGAGTAGATTGCCGTTCAATTGAAGTTTGCCGAATTCGGTCTGGAACAATGGGCCGAACTTGAATTCCCACGGTGTGTTTGTACTTAATGGTGCTTCCAGTTCGGTGATGAGCCCGTAATCAACCGGGTATTTACCGGTGTCGGTGAGCTGGAATTTATTTTCCCATTCGGCAATATTGGAGTCATTGCTCCCGCTCCGTTCCTGTTTCAAGTACACCTCGGTGAACCAGTATTCCGTTGCACCATAACCGAAACCGAGGCTCGTCCCGCTTGAAGTGCCAACGCCAGCTTGAGGCGTATTTGTACCGAACTTGAAATCGATCTCACGTTCACCGTATTCGACATCTGGTGTATAGACATAATCGGCAGCACCGGCAAAAGCATTTTGGGCACAGCTGATTCCAAGGAACAGAACGCTCAAGGAAAATGAATATCGCAGAGATTTTTTCATGGGCAGGTTATTTACTATCGTGATTTTTCATCGCGGTCTGGCGCGGACGGCCAACCAGTTTCATGCCGGTGTAGATGACGACCAGTGCAACAAGGTAGAAAACGATCTGCATCCCTGCCGGGCGCGAGTCATAGCCAACCAGACTATGCAACAACATGCCGGGCAGCCCATTCTCCGGCAGGACCGTTGATGTATCCCATAGCGGCGAGGCGAGGCTGGGCAGCAGGTCGGCCTGGATCAAAAAGTGCGCAGCCTGCGAAGCCATACCGGCTGCCAGCAGTAGCACGAGGATCCCGGTTGCGGTAAAGAACCAGCGCATCGGCACACGGGCCAGCCCGGCGTAAAGTGTATATCCGACGGCGACACCCAGCAGTGTGCCGATGAGGCCACCGAGCAACATCGAAGATTGTCCGCCGTCATTTGAGGCTGCGATACCATAAAGGAACAACACGGTTTCAGATCCTTCCCTGAGCACCGCGAGTCCAACAATGACCAGCAGTACCGAGCACTCGCTGGTTCCATCAGTGATATTTTTCCCCACCGATTTTGCGTTCTTGGCCAGCGCGGCGCCGTGCGACGACATCCAGATGTTGTGCCATGCCAGCATCAGCACCGCGATGCCCAACACGATGGCATTGAATATTTCCTGGCCTATGCCGTTTGCCAGTGATCCGATCACATCGGTAAAGGTGGCGACTAGCCCGGAACCGGCCAATCCGGCCAGCAATCCTGCGAACAGCCAGCGTCTGCTGTTGGGCACGCTGCGCGTTGCGGCAGCGAGTATCCCAATGATGATGGATGCTTCCAGTACTTCCCGAAATACAATGATGGCGGTTCCGAACATGATGTTCTCCTGATTATCTTGTTGACCTATTGGGCGACGATGGTGCCTTGGGCGGTGGTATCGTGGAATTCGCCGGTGAACGTATAGCGTCCCGGGGCGAGCGGACCGATATAAATTGTGGCCGTGCTATGTCCGGCAATCACTTTTTCCCGGTTTAGCGGATGGCTGTCGAATTCCTCGGGTGTAGCGTCCTGGTTCTCGACCGTGAGCTTGATTTTCGTGCCAGATGGAATCGTGAATTCGGCCGGCTGGAAGCGATGATCATTGATGACCAGCTTGAAGTCGGCATCTGCCGCGTGAGCAGTAAACGGCAGCAGCAAAGTGATATATAGCAAGTGTTTCATGACAATACCCAGAGTGATTTTTGCGAATGATAATCGTTCTCATTTGCATTTGCAACAACTTTCTGCGAGAATGTTTCAGGAAATTTTGGAGGGGAGCGGTATGCATCAGCCCGGACACCTTAAGAATGCAGGTCTGAAATCCACCTTGCCACGGCTCAAGGTGCTTGAGTTGCTCGAGAATGTCGAAGGCCTGCACCTGACCGCCGAAGCCATCCACCGAAAGCTGCTTGATGCGGGAGAAGAGATTGGGCTGGCCACCGTATATCGCGCCCTTACCCAGTTCGAGGCGGCGGGGCTTGTCACCCGGCATCACTTCGAGGGCGGCCAGGCTGTTTTTGAGCTGGAACGAGGCACGCATCACGATCACATCGTTTGTGTACATTGCGGGCGCGTCGAAGAATTTATCGACAATGTAATCGAAAAACGGCAACGCTCCATCGCCGAACAACACGGCTTCACACTGCGTGACCATAGCATGACGTTGTATGGCGAGTGCAACGGGCCTGACTGCCCCGGGCAAAAGAAGCTAAAACCGGCAGCCAAGTAACAAAATGCGTTTATTGATAACGCTCTTGTTGGTGTTTGTGGCTGCAACCGCCTATGCACAGGCACTGCCACATCATCAGTTAAGCGTGGTGCTCCATCCCGAACAACATGTTTTGACAGTTGAAGACCGCGTAACCCTGCCATCCGGCGCGGCACGCACACAACTCTTTGTGCTGCACAAGGGGCTGCATCCCGCATCGCCGGACGCAAGAATTATTGCCGTGGCCGCAACACCCGATCCACAAGGAGCGCCGGACAATTGGCTGCAGCAATATACCGTCACGTTGCCGCCCGGCAGCGACAGCTTCACGCTTACTTATGACGGCGAAATATTCCATCCGCCACAGCAGGATGTGCGCGAAGCCCGGACTTTCGAAAGTACGCCGGGCATCATCGCTGCAGAAGGAGTTGTACTCACCGGCGATAGTGGCTGGTATCCGCGCTTCGGTGATGGCATGCTAACGTTTGCTCTCGATATTGATCTTCCAAAGGGCTGGCATGCGATCAGCCAGGGCAAGCGTGCGGATGCCAGCGTTACTCATGTTGATTGGCAAGAAGGCCAACCGCAAAACGAAATATACCTGATTGCTGCACCATTCACGGAATATGCGCGCATTGATGCGGGCATTGAGGACTTGGTCTATCTGCGCAAAGACGATACAGAGTTGGCGCAACTCTATCTGGAAGCCACGGCGAGATATATTCCGATGTATCAGCGTCTCATCGGACCTTACCCCTATGCCAAATTCGCACTGGTCGAAAATTTCTGGGAAACCGGTTACGGCATGCCGTCGTTCACCCTGCTGGGCAGCCAGGTGATCCGCCTGCCATTCATCGCTGCCACCTCCTATCCGCATGAGATCCTGCACAACTGGTGGGGAAACGGTGTGTACGTAGATTACGGCGGCGGCAATTGGTCGGAAGGTCTTACCGCATATTTGGCCGACCACCTGTTGCAAGAACAAAAAGGCAACGGCGCCGCATACCGGCGCAGCGTACTGCAGAAATATGCCGACTTCGTTTCGGCAGGCCGTGATTTTCCACTTGCACAATTTACTTCCCGTCATAGTGCGCAAAGCGAAGCAGTGGGCTACGGGAAGGCCATGATGCTGTTCCACATGTTGCGCAGAAGACTGGGTGATGATACGTTTATCCGCACGCTGCAAAGTTTTTACCGTGACTATCGCTTCAAGCGTGCCAGCTTTAATGACCTCGAAGATGCGTTCGCAAAGGCATCTGACCAGGACCTCAAGCCATTTTTTGCGCAATGGATACAACAGGCCGGTGCACCGCAACTGCACCTGGTTTCAGCTCGAGCCCGCCGCGCTGCAACAGGGTATGAACTCAATATCGTCGTGGAGCAAACCCAGCCCGGCCCAGCCTACATGATCGACTTGCCACTCGCCGTGACGCTGGCAGGACAGGAGGCAGCCTATTCGACCATGATCGGGTTGAAAGACAAGCATGGCGAACTGCATTTACAACTTGCCGCGCAACCATTGCGCGTCGATATTGACCCGGAGTTCGACTTGTTCCGGCGTCTGGATCGAGCGGAAATCCCGCCGGCGCTTTCACAAGTTTTCGGTGCGGAAAAATTGCTGATCGTGTTGCCGCGCAAGGCACAGGAAGTGTTGCGGGCACAATACCGCGATATCGCGGAAGCCTGGCAAAAACAGCCATCAAGGGTAACCCTGATCAAATGGGACGACGAGATCGAACATGTACCGGACACAGGCGCCGTGTGGTTGTTCGGCTGGGAAAACAGTTTTCGCGAAAAATTCAAGGCCGCGCTTGGAAATAATGCAGCCATGTCTGACGTCGGGGTCGAGTTTGAGAACAACAAATATGACCGTACCAAACATGCGCTGGTTTTAACTGCCCATATTGGGGAAACCCCGGTTGCCTGGTTGGCTGCACCAGCTGCCTCAATGCTACCGGTACTTGCCAGAAAACTGCCCCATTACGCCACATTCAGTTATGCCGCCTTCAGCGGACCGGAACTAACCAATCTCGCCAAGGGAGTCTGGCCGGTCACCGGCTCACCACTGGGTAGAGCAGTAGAGCAGGAAGACGGCAGCACGATGAATGTATCACGCGGTAAACTTGCAACTCGTGAAAGTCTATCAAGGTAGAACACAAAGCTTTCAGCGCAGCATAACGTCGAACGGCATTTCTTTTTGTGAATCTGTTGCGTACCCGCGTTCTATCATCACGTGCATCCGTTCGCCGGGTCGTTTGTCGAACATAACGGATTTGAGGTCTATCAGGCTTGTCACTTTCACGCCATCGAGTGCAAGGATGCGATCGCCGGCAAGCATACCTGCGGCTTGTGCGGCACTGCCGGGGGTGAACTCGCTGATGCGCACGGAACCCAACCCATCGGTGATCGACACGCCGAGCTTGCCTGCCTTTGGTAATTCCACAGCGCCTTTGGTTACCAATTGGTAATCGGCAATACCGGGATAATTTCCGAAATCGTTACCGTTGATAATCACCACACTCTGGTTACCACCCAACCTCCGGTTGACCCGTTCCGGGATTCCGTCGCCGTACATCACATGCACCATGCCAGCGAGCACCACCATCCGTGATTGCGGATGAGCTTTCAGGTAGCGTGCCGCAGTGTCAGCCATGGATTCATCCCATAACAAGACACCCTCTACGAAAGTGTCAAACTGGTTACTGGTCGGATGGGAATTGAAGATGGTCTTCAATCGTTCCAGGTAGTGTTCGCTGGCGGGTTCAATGTCGCTCGGGGTTTGTGCCAGTTCAAGCGGGGTAAGGCTTTTCATGCCTTCATTGAAAACCTTGCTGTGAACCTCGTCAGATACATTCAGCGCCAGTACCGGGATATGCTTCTCACGAGCGAATTCAAAGATCGGTTGCATCAAACGATAATCCAGTTGCCAGCGCTTGAAGTATTCGGTCTTTCTTAGCATTTCCCGCTCGTCTATGCGCCCGGCGATGAAATCGTCCAGATACTGCTGAAATGGCTGCTGAAAATATTCGACCCCGATGGCGAGATCGGGGTAATGCGCATACATGCTCTTTATGATGCGCAATTGATTCTGGTGATGTTCAAGCCGATCATGAACTTCGCCTATAAAAATAGCGCGTTTTTTGGCCAGCTGTCTGGTAAGTTCATCCAGCTGTCGCCGGTTAGCCGGTTCAATCGGTATGGGTGAGAGGCTTGGGGTCGACGCAGAAACCGACGATGAGGAGTTGCCACTTTCTTGACCTAGCGAGCCGCAAGAAATACTTCCGGCAACCAAAGCCAGGATTATAGTAAGGCTCGTTCTCATGCTGACCATATGGATCGAGTCCTCAAGGGCTGGCCTTGACGGGCATATTGGCAAGCTGCGTGAGCAGTTCGATTTGAGCGCACTTTTTTGCGCTGCGGCGCGGCTGCTTGTGCCGATAATGACCTTCGCCATCCATGTCCCAGATTTGGCAATTGTCCTGCAGATAAATCTTCAGCCCTTCATTGATCACGCGCTTCTTAAGCTTGGCGTCAAGCACGGGAAAACACACTTCGATGCGGCGGAAGAAATTCCTGTCCATCCAGTCCGCGCTGGCGAGATAAACGTTGTGCTTCAGGTCATTGCGAAAATAAAAGATCCGTGAGTGCTCCAGAAAACGCCCGATCACCGAATGAACCCTGATGTTTTCCGAAAGTTTTGCAACGCCCGGGCGCAATGCGCATACCCCGCGCACGATCAGATCAATTTTCACACCAGCTTGTGACGCTTCATAAAGCGCATTGATGGTTTCCGCCTCCAGCAACGCATTCATCTTGGCGATGATGTGGGCACGCTTGCCTGACTTGGCGAGGCGGGTCTCATTCTGAATTGAGCGCAACACCTCCATGTGCATCGAAAATGGCGATTGCCACAAATGGTTAAGCGCGCGCGCCTTGCCGAGGCTGGTAAGTTGTCCGAACACCTCGTTTACGTCCGCACAAATCTCTTCATTGCAGGTGAACAGTCCGAAATCGGTATAAAACCCGGCTGTACGGGGATGATAATTACCGGTGCCGAGGTGCACATAGCGGCGCAATTTGCCGTCCTCGCGACGAACCACCATCAGCATCTTCGCGTGGGTCTTGTGGCCCACTACGCCATACACTACGTGAGCACCGACTTCTTCCAGCCTGCTGGCCCAGTTGATGTTGGCTTCCTCGTCAAAGCGCGCGAGTAGCTCGACTACTACCGTCACTTCCTTGCCGAGCTGGGTGGCCGCGATCAACGCTTCCATCAGTGCTGAATCGACGCCGGTGCGATAGACCGTCTGCTTGATGGCGACCACTTTCGGGTCGCTGGCAGCCTGTTGAATGAAATCAATCACCGGTTTGAAGGATTGGAAAGGATGGTGCAGCAGCACATCGCTTTTGCGCATCACCTTGAATATATCCGCGCCCTTTTTTTGCAACACGCTGGGCACGCCGGGAGAAAAAGCCGGGAACTTCAGGTCATCGCGCGCCACCTGGTTTGGAATATCCATCAGGCGCACCAGATTGACTGGCCCGTCCACGCGATATAAATCGCCTGGCCCCAGTTCGAATTGTTGCAACAGGTACTCGGCCACTTGCGGCGAACAGTTGTCGGTAACTTCCAACCGTACCGCGTTGCCGAAGTGGCGTTGCGGCAATTCACCCTGCAAACTGGTACGCAGATTTTTCACTTCTTCATCGTCCACAAACAGGTTGCTGTTACGCGTCACGCGGAACTGGTGGCAACTTAATACTTCCATGCCGCCGAACAGTTCACCGACATGGGCATGCAGGATGGAAGAAAGGAATACGAAGCCGTGCGCGCAGCCACTGATTGTCTGCGGCAATGGAATGGTGCGCGGCAATACGCGCGGCGCCTGCACGATGGCCTTGGCGGAGTTGCGCCCGAAGGCATCCTTGCCTTGCAGCTCTACCGCGAAGTTCAGGCTTTTGTTGAGCACACGCGGGAATGGATGCGACGGGTCAAGCCCGATAGGGGTTAGTACCGGCATTACTTGATTGAAGAAAAACTCCCGTACCCAGACACGTTGCGCATCGTTCCAGCTGGTGCGACGCAGGAAACGGATGCCTTCCTGGTCAAGGGCGGGGAGGATGCTGTCGTTGAGTATCAGGTATTGCCGCGAGATAAGCTTGTGCGCCTGTTCACGAACCAGCATCAGGGTCTGCTGGGCGTCCATACCATCCGGGCCGGCAGGAACACCGGCAAGGTTGAGCTGTTCTATCAGCCCGGCCACGCGGATCTCAAAAAATTCGTCGAGATTGCTGCTGACGATACAAAGATATTTCAGCCGTTCCAGCAGCGGGATCGTTGTGTCTTCAGCCTGGGCCAGCACGCGGCGATTAAACTCGAGTTGCCCAAGCTCGCGATTCAGGAATTGCTGCGGGGCGAATTTTTTAGCCAAACTGCAACCTCTTAATTTTTTGGAGGCACATATCCATCCGGCATTTGCACTCCCTCACCAAAGAAATACTTTTCCATCATCGTGGCGAGAAATTTGCGTGCCGCCGCATCGGCGAGGTTAAGGCGGTTTTCATTCACCTGCATGGTCTGGAATTTAAGCCAGCCCTGCCAGGCTTCCTTGGAAACGTTCTCAAAGATACGCTGACCCAATGCACCGGGGTAAGGGGGACGATCCAGGCCCTCTGCCTCGCGTCCCAGTTTCACACATCTAACCATTCTTGCCATGCTTATCCCCAACCGAACTATTGTCACTTTGAATTATGACATTTAGATGAAAGCCATGCGCAATCATATTGCGATGGTGCGGCGCACATAAATCAGTAAAGTGGTGCCAGCAGGGATTGCAGATGATGGTCAGGCGGCCGACCAGCTTACCAGCCCGCTGTAATACGTGCCCAACACAACCATGCCGAAGACGATGCGATACCAGGCGAACACGGTAAAATCGTGGCTGCTGATATAGCGCAGCAACCAGCGTACGCACAAGAACGCCGAGATGAATGAAGCGATGAAGCCGATCGTCCACATTCCCCAGTCGTCGCTGGAAAGCAACGCACGTTCCTTGTATAGATCATAGAGCGTGGCGGCAATTAACGTCGGCATTGCGAGAAAAAAGGTAAACTCCGTCGCCGCCTTGCGGCTCAAGCCGAAAAATAGTCCGCCGATGATGGTCGCGCCGGAACGAGAGGTGCCAGGAATCAATGCCAGCGCTTGCGCACAGCCTATCTTTAACCCATCTTTCCAGTTCAGGTCGTCGACCGATACCACACTCACCGTATGCTGGCGTTTTTCCGCCCAAAGAATGAAGAGTGCGCCGATAATGGATGTGACTGCGACAGTGATCGGATTGAACAGGGCTTCCTTGATGTGCTTGCCGAAAGCCAGGCCGATCAGTGCCAGTGGCATAAAGGCAATCATGATGTTGAAGGTAAAACGTTGTGCGGCCGCTTCACGTCGCTGTAACCCGGCTAACACCAGCATGATCTTGGCGCGGTATTCCCACATCACGGCCAGGATCGCTGCCGACTGGATCACTATCTCGAACAGCTTGCCGCGCTCGTCATTGAAATTGAGCAGGTTACCTACTACGATCAAGTGTCCGGTAGAAGAGATCGGCAGGAATTCGGTCAACCCTTCCACGATGCCCAGTATCAGGGCTTTCCAGTAAATCAGATCCATAGCTATCTTTCAGGTGACTCGGTGGGTAGGGATTGAGACTCTCCCCGCAAGCGGAATACTTGCTGAGGCAAGTTTAAGATTCATACTGAGAGTTATAAAAAACAAGGCCGTTGTTCGGCCTTGTCCTTACTTACTTCTTTTTGTCGTACTTGAACGACAAGGCCACTCTTGCCCGGTAAGCGGCCACTTTGCCATCTTCAATCGCCATATCCAGTTTGATTACTTCGGCAACCCTGAGGTCGCGCAAGGTCTTTGAAGCGGCGTTGACCGCGTTCGCGGCGGCATCTTCCCAGGATTTCTTGCTGGTTCCGACGAGTTCTGTAATACGATAAACGCTGTCTGCTGTCATGACTTTCTCCTTTTGATAATGATGAACATCAGTAGTTGAGATGGTGATGCAGTGTTGCAGTTACGCCTTACTATATAGTTCAGCACCTTTCCTGACGAATTCAACAGATTTTACTTCCATACCCTTTTCCAGTGCTTCCAGCTCGGAAACACCTTCCTTTGCTGCAAAGTCACGCACATCCTGAGATATCTTCATCGAACAAAAATGCGGGCCGCACATCGAGCAGAAGTGTGCCACCTTGGCTGACTCCTTGGGCAGGGTCTCGTCGTGGAATTCACGCGCCTTATCCGGATCGAGGCCGAGATTGAACTGGTCTTCCCAGCGGAATTCGAAGCGTGCCTTGGACAGCGCATTGTCACGGATCTGCGCGCCGGGATGTCCCTTGGCCAGATCTGCTGCATGCGCGGCGATCTTGTAGGTGATGATACCTTCCTTCACGTCGTCCTTGTCGGGCAGACCGAGGTGTTCCTTGGGCGTGACATAGCACAGCATTGCGGTGCCGAACCATCCTATCATCGCGGCGCCGATCGCCGAAGTGATGTGGTCGTAACCTGGCGCGATGTCCATCGTCAGCGGGCCGAGCGTATAGAACGGCGCTTCGTGGCACCACTTCAATTGCAGGTCCATATTCTCCTTGATCAGGTGCATAGGCACATGGCCGGGACCTTCTATCATCACCTGCACATCATGTTTCCAGGCGACTTGGGTCAGTTCGCCCAGCGTCTTCAACTCACCGAGCTGTGCTTCGTCGTTGGCATCGTAGATCGAGCCGGGACGCAGACCGTCGCCCAATGAGAAGCTCACGTCGTAGGCCTTCATGATCTCGCAGATATCCTCGAAATGGGTGTATAGGAAATTCTCCTTGTGATGCGCAAGGCACCATTTTGCCATGATAGAACCGCCGCGCGAAACGATGCCGGTCATGCGTTTCGCGGTCATCGGCACATAGCGCAACAGCACGCCGGCGTGTATCGTGAAATAGTCCACCCCTTGCTCGGCTTGTTCAATCAGCGTGTCGCGGAAAATTTCCCAGGTCAAATCTTCGGCCTTGCCGTTGACTTTTTCCAGTGCCTGATAGATAGGCACCGTGCCTATCGGTACCGGTGAATTGCGGATGATCCATTCGCGGGTCTCGTGAATATTTTTGCCGGTGGACAGATCCATCACCGTATCGCCGCCCCAGCGTATCGCCCAGGTCATCTTTTCCACTTCTTCCTGGATGCTCGATCCGAGCGCAGAGTTGCCGATGTTGGCGTTGATCTTCACCAGAAAGTTGCGGCCGATGATCATCGGTTCGACTTCGGGATGATTGATATTGACCGGGATGATCGCTCGGCCCATTGCAACTTCGCTGCGCACGAATTCCGGCGTGATCTGCTTGGGCATGAATGCGCCAAAGTTTTCGCCGGGATGCTGCCTCAGCATCATTTCGGAGAATCCTTCACGTCTCTGGTTCTCGCGTATCGCGATGTATTCCATCTCCGGGGTGATGATCCCGGAGCGAGCATAGTGCATCTGCGAAACGTTCTTGCCGGGCGCGGCGCGGCGCGGTGCTCGTTTAAGATTGAAACGCATCTCCGCCAACTCGGGATCATCCAGGCGCTGTTGCCCATACTGCGAGGTGAGCTTGTCCAGCGTTTCGGTATCGCCGCGCTCGGCGATCCAGCCTTCGCGCAGCGCTGCAAGGCCGGAACGGATGTCGATCTTTACCGCAGGGTCGGTATAAGGACCGGAGCAGTCGTACACATAGATGGGCGGATTGATTTCCGCACCCATACTGGCAGGGGTTTCAGCCTGGGAAATCTCGCGCATCGGCACCAGCAGATCGGGACGGCTGCCCTGCACATACACCTTGCGCGAATTCGGCAACGGTTTGATTGCCGCTGCATCGACATGCGCGGCGTCGGCAGTAAATTTAGGCGCTAAGAATTGGGGATTGGCGTTCATGTGATGCTCCTAAATATTCGGGGGCATCGAGTAGATGCTTCCCTACGACGGCATTACCCGTACAGGTTCAAAGGGTGTATCTCACTCCGCCCATTTATGATGTCGGCGAAGACCCCTAGCGAAGCCCGCAAGGTAATGGAAAGGTCATCGAAAAGCAAGCCAAACTCTGCATCATTGAGCCATGGGGGAGGGCTTGCTATACTACTACGCTGAACACACGGTAATGAAGACCAATTTGGGAGTGGGAATGCTGGATATGGAACAGGCGCGTTTCAACATGATAGAGCAGCAGATTCGCCCATGCGAGGTGCTGGAAGGGCGGATTCTGGAATTGCTCAAACACGTGCGTCGCGAGCATTATGTGCCGAAAGACAAACGCGAAATGGCATTCATGGATATGGAAATCCCGCTGGGTTATGGGGCATCCATGTGGCAACCCAAGTTGGAAGCGCGTACTGTGCAAGAGTTGCATCTTACCCGCAGCGACAAGGTGTTGGAGGTGGGCACCGGGAGCGGCTACCTGACGGCACTTCTTTCTGTGTTGGCGGGACACGTGACTTCGGTCGAGATCGTGCCGGAGTTGAGTGCGATGGCCAAACAATGCCTGCATGCATACCACCACGAAAATGTCACTCTGGAAATCGGCGATGCGGCACACGCTTGGGGCAACGGCGCGAGTTACGATGTCATCGTGCTGACTGGCTCGACGCCGGTGTTGCCAGAAACATTTCAGAACAGCCTAAATATTGGCGGCAGGTTGTTTGCTATCGTCGGCGATGCGCCGGTGATGGAAGCCAGGCTGATCACTCGCGTTGCACCCGATACCTACGAGACTGTCAACATCATGGAGACTTGTGTTGCGCCGCTGCGGAATGCGCTGCAGCCAAACCGGTTCGTATTCTGAGTGAACTCTTAAAGATTGCGCAATATGGCGATAAGTTATATATTAGTATAATCTAATACATGGTTGCGCAAAGATCTTAATGAAACTCAATTCGATTTTGTTGGCGATATTGCTGGCCGCAAGCAACTGGGCCGGGGCTGTCGATTTGCTGGAAACCTTCCATGCCGCACAGGCGAACGATCCAGTGTTCGCTGCCGCGCGCGCCGCGCAACAAGCGGGCCAGGAAAAATTGCCGCAAGGCCGTTCTTTGTTGATGCCCTCGATTAATCTTAGCGCAAACACCACGTTTAACAATCTGGATACCCAGTACCATCCGGACCAACCCCCGTTCCTTACGAGCGGCACACATCAATACAACAGCAACGGTTATGGTGTGAATTTGGTGCAACCGTTGTTCCGCCAGCAAAACTGGCTGGCGTATAGCGAATCCGAATTGCAGGCCGCGCAAGCCGACATTCAACTAAGGATCGCCGCGCAGGATTTGATTCTGCGCACCGCACAGGCTTACTTCGACGTGCTGATCGCGCAGGATAGCGTGGGACTTGCAGAGGCGCAAAAGACCGCCATCTCTGAACAGCTTGAACAAGCCAAGCGTAACTTTGAAGTGGGTAGTGCCACCGTCACCGACACGCTCGAAGCACAAGCTCGTTATGACCAGACCGGTGCGCAGCAGATCGCAGCGCAAAATAATCTGGAGATCAAGCTTAGTGCATTGCAACAACTGATCAATACGGTGCCGAAAGATATCAAGCCGCTCGGCAAGCAATTCAAGCTGGAAGTTCCGCAGCCTGTGGACATCGAAAAATGGGTGGACACCGCACAGTTGAGCAATCTTCAGCTTGCCATGGCGCAGGCAAACGCGGAGATTGCCGACAAAGAGGTGGCGCGCAATCGCGGCGGCCATTACCCGACCCTTGATCTGGTTGCCAACTATACGCAAAACAACGCGAATGGCGGCAGCTTTGGAATTGGTATCGATACCACCAGCAAGAGCATCGGCGTGCAGTTGAATATGCCCCTGTTCCAGGGTGGGGTGGTTAGCTCTAAGTGGCGTGAGGCTTCAGCGAATCTTGAGCGAGCCAGACAGGAGCTGGAAAGCGCCCGTCGCAACGTTGCGCAGCAAACCCGCCAGGCTTATCTGGGTGTGGTCAGTGGTGTTGCCCAGGTTCAGGCGTTACAACAGGCGCTCGCGTCGAGTATAAGCGTACTGGACGCCAGCAAGCTGGGACATGAGATTGGTGTGCGCACCAACCTGGATGTCCTGAATGCCCAGCAACAACTCTATTCCACCCGGCGTGATTTGTATCAGGCCCAATACAACTACCTGATCAGCCAATTGCAGTTGAAAGCGGCGGTCGGCTCCCTGGGCGAAGATGATTTGGGCAAGGTAAATCAGGCGCTCTATTAACGGGAACACGGCAGAAGAAAAAACGGCTGGCCTTGTTTCCTGTCACCTTATCACTTGACAGCATCGGGCTGTGGCTGTTTAAATATGGACTGTTCATTTGCTGAACGCACCCCATGTTCGACGACGATACCAGCTACGGCCTGCTCAAAACACTGGAGAACAACCCGGACCTTTCCCAAAGAGATTTGGCAAAACGTTTGGGCGTCAGCCTTGGCAAAGTCAACTTTTGCCTCAATGCGCTGATCGAAAAAGGCTGCCTGAAGGTCAATAATTTTCGCAACAGCGAGAACAAACTGGCTTATGCCTATCTGCTCACGCCGCGCGGCGTCGAAGAAAAAGCGCGCATCACTGTGCGCTTCCTCAAATACAAAATGCAGGAATACGAGCAGCTGCGCGCTGAAATAAAAGAATTGAAGCGCGAGGCGGAACAAAAAGGCTTGCTGGAGAACATCCATGAATGAATGTCAGGTTCACGCCGTGATACTTGCCGGCGGCAGTGGCAGCCGCTTGTGGCCCTTGTCGCGCCAGCATCTTCCCAAGCAATTCTTGTCGCTGGATGGTGATGCATCGTTGCTGCAAACTACCATCAATCGCCTGTCACCGGTGATCAGGGCAAAGGATGTTTTGATCGTCACGCAGGAGGCCCATGCCAAAGGCGAGGCGTACCATGCCCTGTTGCCTTACCAGACGCTGTTCGAGCCCGTTGCGCGTAATACCGCGCCCGCAATCGCATTGGCAGCCGCTTACCTGATGGCAGATGGCACAGACCCGATCATGGTCGTACTACCCGCCGACCACATCATCAAGAATGAGGTGCGATTTCGTGAGCATCTGAATATTGCGATCAATGCCGCCGAAGACGGCAAACTCATCACCTTCGGAATTCAACCCACCCGGCCAGATACCGGTTTCGGCTACGTCAAGGCGCATCGCGGCGATACGCCGGACATCTATGCAGTAGAACGTTTCACTGAAAAACCCGACGGGGTTACTGCCGAACAGTTCTTGAAAGAGGGCGGGTATTACTGGAATTCTGGCATGTTTGTGTGGCGTGCTTCGGTGATACTTGCGGAAATACGCCAGCATTTGCCCGCCGTAGATAAAGTGATACAAACCATTATCACTGAAAGCCGCAGTGCAGGAACATTCCAGCAGGCCGTTGAAAAGTATTTCCCTGCGATGCCCTCCATTTCCATTGACTACGGCGTGCTTGAAAAATCCAGCCGCGTTTCGCTCGTACCCTGTGATATCGGCTGGAACGATGTCGGTAGCTGGCAGGCTGTGCATGAGATTGCAAACAAGGATGCAAACGGCAACGCGCTGCAAGGCAATGTCATCGCAGTGGATTGCAGGAACAGTTTGATTCGCTCCGAAAAACGGCTGGTTGCGGCAATCGGTGTAGAAGACCTTTGCATCATCGAGACTGCCGATGCCGTGCTTGTTTCGAAAAGCGATCAGACCCAGCGAGTGCGTGAAGTGGTCGATGTCCTGCATCAGCGCGGCTCCACGGAGCATGTCTATCATGCCAAGGTCAATCGCCCATGGGGCAGCTACACAGTGCTTGAGGAAGATAGGGATGGATTCAAGATCAAGCGTATCGAAGTCGTTCCCGGCGGGCGCCTCAGCCTGCAAAGCCACAAGCGACGCTCGGAGCATTGGGTCGTGGTCTCCGGTACGGCCACGGTGACCAACGGCGAAGAAGTAATCACGGTACACAAGAATCAAAGCACATATATTCCGATAGGTTCGAAACATCGCCTGGAAAATCACGGCAGCGAACCGCTGCATATCGTCGAGATACAGGTCGGTGATTATCTTGGCGAAGACGATATTCAGCGTTTCGAAGACAACTATGGCCGATAAATGCCCGGGGTCGACAGGCGACTGGCACAGATAGACGAGCAACATTGAAGAGAGTGGAAATAATGAACAAGGAAAAAAAAGTAGCGCTGATCACGGGGATCACGGGACAGGACGGAGCCTACCTTGCCGAACTGTTGCTCAAGAAAGGCTATGTGGTGCACGGTGTAAAGCGCCGCTCATCATTGTTCAACACCGACCGCATCGACCACCTCTACCAGGACCCCCACGTCAAGAAAGCCAGCTTCATCTTGCACTACGGTGATTTGACCGACTCCACCAACCTGAACCGCATCATCCAGCAAGTACAACCCGACGAGATCTACAACCTCGCGGCAATGAGCCACGTGGCAGTGTCATTCGAGACCCCCGAATACACCGCCAATGCCGACGGCATAGGCACTTTGCGCATCCTGGAAGCGATCCGCATCCTTGGTCTGGAAGAGAAGACCCGCTTCTACCAGGCCTCCACTTCCGAGTTATATGGTCTGGTGCAGGAGACCCCGCAAAAAGAAACCACCCCGTTCTATCCGCGCAGTCCCTATGCAGTCGCCAAACTTTATGCCTACTGGATCACGGTCAACTACCGCGAGGCATACGGCATCTACGCCTGCAACGGCATATTGTTCAACCACGAATCACCGGTGCGCGGCGAAACCTTCGTCACGCGCAAGATCACCCGCGCGCTAGCCCGTATAAAACTCGGTTTGCAGGACTGCCTCTACCTTGGCAACCTCGATGCGCTGCGCGACTGGGGTCATGCCAAAGATTATGTCGAAATGCAATGGCTGATGCTGCAACAGGAGCAGGCGGAAGATTTCGTCATCGCCACCGGCGTGCAGTACAGCGTGCGCCAGTTCGTGGACATCTCCGCGGCTGAACTGGGCATCGCCATCACTTGGAAAGGCAAAGGCATAGAAGAAAAAGGCTACGACGCCAACGGCAAATGCATCGTCCAGGTCGACCCGCGTTATTTCCGTCCCACCGAAGTCGAGACGTTGCTGGGGGACCCGAGCAAGGCCAAACAAAAGCTAGGCTGGACGCCCAAGATCACCTTTCACGAACTGGTGGCCGAAATGGTGCGCGAAGACCTCAAGTCTGCGGAACGCGACGAGCTGGTGAAGAAGCACGGCTTCGCCGCGTACGATTACCACGAATAGACCGGGTCATGAGCCAAGCAGAGATGAACAAACAATCCAAAATCTATATCGCCGGGCACCGTGGTCTGGCCGGCAGTGCGATCGTGCGCGAGTTGCAGCGGCAGGGTTATGCCAATCTCGTCACGCGTACCCATGCGGAGCTGGACTTGGAAGATGCCGTGGCTACACAAAAATTCTTCGAACAGCAGCGGCCCGAAGTGGTATTTCTTGCGGCTGCCAAAGTCGGCGGCATCCACGCCAACAACACCTACCCGGTGGATTTCCTGATGAGCAACCTGCTCATCGAGGCCAACATCTGCCGTGCGGCCCATCACGCGCAAGTCAAACGCCTGGTCTTTCTGGGCAGCTCCTGCATTTACCCGCGCGACTGTCCGCAACCGATCAAAGAAGAATACCTGCTCACCGGCCCGCTGGAAGCGACCAATCGGCCTTATGCTCTGGCCAAGATCGCAGGTATCGAGATGTGCTGGTCATATAACCGCCAATACGG
Organism: uncultured Nitrosomonadales bacterium; assembly: GCA_903858965.1. Lineage (GTDB taxonomy): Bacteria > Pseudomonadota > Gammaproteobacteria > Burkholderiales > Gallionellaceae > Gallionella. The sequence continues at coordinate 39,680 of CAIOKY010000070.1, forward strand.
CACGAAGTGGCTGGCCGCGATGCCGACCAATCTGTACGGGCCGGGGGACAACTATGATCTGAACAACTCCCACGTGCTGCCTGCGCTAATCCGCAAGATGCACGAGGCAAAAAATTCCGATGCGAAAGAAGTAGTGTTGTGGGGTAGCGGCACACCGAAGCGCGAGTTCTTGTACGTGGACGATCTGGCGAATGCACTGGTGTTCCTCGCCACGCTGGATGATGAACGCTACAACATCTTAACCACACCATCGCAATGTCCATTGATCAATGTGGGCACCGGCACAGATCTGACGATACGCGAACTCGCAGAGACCGTTGCAGGTGTGGTCGGCTATAAAGGCCGGTTCGTGCAGGACACTTCCAAACCGGACGGCACGATGCGCAAGGTGATGGATGTATCCAGAATACAAAAATTGGGGTGGAAAGCAAAAACCGGCCTGAAGGAAGGCATCGCGCTGACCTACCCATCATTCATCGAGTCGCACGCATGAGCAATCCTGCGCTATCCAGAAAAGGCATCATCCTCGCCGGCGGTTCCGGCACACGCCTGCATCCGGTCACACTGGCGGTATCCAAACAATTGCTGCCGATCTATGACAAACCGATGATCTACTATCCGCTGTCCACGCTGATGCTGGCAGGGATACGCGATATCCTGATCATCTCGACGCCGCAGGATACGCCGCGATTCCAGCAATTGCTGGGTGATGGCAGCGCGTGGGGACTGAATCTGCAATATGCCGTGCAGCCCTCGCCGGATGGTTTGGCGCAGGCCTTCATCATCGGGCGCGACTTCATCGGTAAACATCCTTCCGCGCTGGTGCTCGGCGACAATATCTTTTACGGGCACTCTTTCCAGCATCAATTAAAAAATGCGGCGCAGCGCGCAACAGGCGCGACCGTGTTCGCCTATCATGTGCGCGACCCGGAACGCTATGGTGTGGTGGAGTTCGATGTGAACGGGCATGCGATCTCGCTGGAAGAAAAACCTGCTCGACCCAAATCCAATTATGCCGTCACCGGCCTGTATTTTTACGATAACCGCGTCACGGATATTGCTGCGAACCTCAAACCCTCATTGCGTGGCGAGCTGGAAATCACTGATGTGAATCGCATCTATCTCCAACGCAGCGATCTGTCAGTCGAAATCATGGGGCGCGGCTACGCCTGGCTGGACACCGGCACACATGAGTCATTGCTCGAAGCCAGCCAGTTCATCCAGACCATCGAACATCGCCAGGGACTCAAGATCGCCTGTCCGGAAGAGATCGCCTATCACATGGGATTCATCGACGCCGCACAACTGGAGAAGCTTGCCGCACCGCTACTCAAGAGCGGCTATGGCGCATATCTGATGCGGATACTCAAGGACGGAGGCTTGTCCGAATGAAAATTATTCATACCGCCATTCCAGATCTGCTGATCATTGAGCCTAAAGTATTTGGCGATGGGAGAGGCTTCTTCTTTGAAAGCTTTAATCGGCGCAGGTTTGCCGAACTGACCGGCCACGATGTGGATTTCGTGCAGGACAACCATTCGCGCTCCGTTCAAAACGTGCTGCGCGGATTGCACTATCAGATTCAGCATCCACAAGGGAAATTGGTGCGCGTGGTACAGGGCTCGGTGCTTGATGTCGTGGTGGATATCCGCAAAAGCTCGCCGACTTTTAGACAGCATGTTGCGCTGGAATTATCGGCCGAGAACAGGCTCATGTTGTGGATACCGGAAGGTTTCGCGCACGGGTTTCTGGCCCTTACCGAATCCGCGGAATTTTTGTACAAGACTACCGATTACTGGTTTCCGGAACACGAGCGCTGCATACGTTGGGACGATCCGTCATTGGCAATAGATTGGCAACTGAAGACAGCCCCGACGGTTTCCGCCAAAGATGCACAAGGTAAAAGCTTTGCTGCAGCGGAATTGTTCGCATGACCACGACGCACGCCAATCAATCCATACTCGTCATCGAGGCGGGCAGGGCGGAGCGCCACTACTGGCGTGACTTGTGGCGTTACCGCGAACTGTTCTTCTTCCTGGCGTGGCGCGATATCCTGGTGCGCTACAAGCAAACCACGATCGGCATCGTATGGGCCTTGGGACGCCCGTTGATGACCATGCTGGTGTTCACACTGGTGTTCAGCAAACTGGCGAAATTGCCCTCGGAAGGTGTGCCTTATCCTATCCTGGTCTTTGCGGCGCTGTTGCCCTGGCAGTTTTTTCCAGCGCTTTCAGCGGCGCAGGCGACAGCCTGATCAGCAATGCCGGCATGATCTCGAAGGTGTATTTCCCGCGCCTGGTTGTACCAGCCAGCGCGGTGATCGTCAGCTTCGTGGATTTTCTTATTTCAGGAGTGATACTCGTGGGGCTGATGGTCTGGTATGGCTTTGCGCCCAACCTGCGCATGCTTGCCTTGCCCATATTTATTTTCGTGGCCTTTGCTGCCGCGATGGGCGCGGGTTTGTGGATCGCGGCACTCAATGTCAAATATCGCGACTTCCGCATCGTCGTCCCGTTCGTGGTGCAATTCGGGTTATACATTTCCCCGGTCGGATTCAGCAGCAACATCGTCCCCGAACAATGGCGGCTGCTCTATTCATTGAACCCCATGGTGGGCGTGATCGATGGTTTTCGCTGGGCGATATTGGGTGGTGATACCCGGTTATATTGGCCCGGATTTCTGCTCTCGGTTTCCTTGGTTCTGGTGATACTGATCACCGGCATAATTTATTTCCGTACAACGGAAAAAACCTTTGCGGACGTGATCTGATGTCATCTGTCATTCGCGTCGAGAACCTCTCGAAAAAATACATCATCGACCACCAGAAACAGGAGCGCTACACCACATTGCGCGACGTACTGGCGAATGGTGTCAAGCGCAGGCTTGGGAAGCTGCTGCATCCAAGTGCCAGACAGAAAGATGCAGAGCATGAAGAATTCTGGGCGCTCAAAGAAGTCAGCTTTGACATCCAGCAAGGCGACCGGGTGGGCATCATAAGCCGCAATGGCGCGGGCAAGTCCACCCTGCTGAAAGTCTTGAGCCGCATCACCGAGCCGACATCGGGGCGGGTTTCCATCAAGGGTCGCGTGGCCAGCCTGTTGGAGGTCGGTACGGGTTTTCATCCTGAACTTACCGGGCGGGAAAACATTTTCCTGAACGGCGCCATCCTCGGCATGAGCAAGGCCGAGATCAAGAATAAATTCGACGAGATCGTTTCATTTGCCGAAGTGGAAAAATTCCTCGATACGCCGGTCAAGCGATACTCGTCCGGGATGTACGTGCGTCTGGCTTTCGCTGTGGCGGCACACCTTGAGCCGGAGATCCTCATTGTCGATGAGGTACTGGCAGTCGGCGACGCGGGCTTCCAGAACAAATGCTTCAAAAAAATGGGAGAGTTCGGTGGACGTGGCGTGACCGTGCTGGTCGTGTCGCATAATATATCGGTCATAACCAGATTGTGTAATCGCGGCATCATTCTTCAATCCGGAAGACTGGACTTCGATGGGACTGTCTTGGATGCCGTTAACCGTTATTCGGAGATTGCGTCCGGCGATATCCGGCCATACAAGATATGGGCAGAACCAGCTGCCCCGGGTAATGAAGTTGTGCGGCTGCTCTCTATCAAGGCCTATTCAGTGGCGAATGAACAGGGAGATGTGTTTGACATCAGGCGTCCGGTAACCATTGAGTTTTCATACCGTGTTTGTCAATCTGGCAAAACGATAAACCCGGCCTTTTTTTTGTATAACCAGGACAACATCATCGTTTTTATTTCTGGAGGGATGCACGATCCCGAATGGGCAGGCCGACAGCGTCAGGCGGGGCTGTACACAAGTAGATGCATTATTCCCGGGAATTTTCTTGCCGAAGGGACGTACTCCATCCAGGCGATCATTAATACCATGGACAATATTAAAAGTCCGACCGTGCATGTGAATGAGAAAGATACGATTGGATTCAAAATCTATGACCCTTTGGAAGGCGGATCCGCAAGAGGCGAACATCGCGGCGCCTATTATGGCGTGGTGCGCCCCATCCTGGAATGGGATATCGGCCTTGCGTTCTTCTCAACTCAAGCGCGTAAAACAATGACGACAACCATCAACTATCCCCAATCAACAAACACTTTTTTTAAGGGAAAAAAAGTGTTTCTGACCGGGCATACCGGCTTCAAGGGCGGCTGGCTTTCGCTATGGCTGCAATCCATGGGGGCGGAAGTGCATGGCTATGCGCTCAACCCGCCAACCGAGACCAACATCTTTTCGGTCGCGGAAGTAAACAAGGGAATGGCGAGCAGTGTGATTGCGGACATCCGCGATGCAGGCAAGCTTAGCCAGGCAATGAAATCCGCCGGGCCCGAAATCATTTTTCATATGGCGGCGCAACCGCTGGTGCGCTATTCCTATGCACATCCTGCAGAAACCTATGAAGTGAATGTGATGGGAACCGTGAATCTGTTTGAGGCAGTACGCACAATGTCCGGAGTGAAAGCAGTGGTGAATGTCACCTCCGACAAATGCTATGAAAATCACGAATGGGAACGGGGCTACCGCGAAAACGAAGCGATGGGCGGCTTCGATCCTTATTCAAGCAGCAAGGGTTGTGCAGAGCTGGTGACGGCTGCCTACCGACGATCATTTCTTGATCCGGCAGGTATTGCATTGGCAAGTGCCAGGGCCGGTAACGTGATCGGCGGCGGTGATTGGGCGGCTGATCGTTTGATTCCTGATCTGCTGCGAGCGATGGATGCAGGCGAGACATTGAAGGTACGTTCCCCGGATTCTATCCGGCCTTGGCAGCATGTGTTGGAGCCACTGTCCGGGTATCTGATGTTGGCAGAACAGCTCTATTCAGATGGCGCAAGTTTTGCAGAGGCGTGGAATTTCGGGCCGGCGGATGAGGATGCACGACCGGTAAAATGGATAGTCGAGCGCATGGCCGAAATGCGCAAAGACGTCAAATGGCAATGCGATGAAACGCCCCAGCCCCATGAGGCGAATTATCTCAAGCTGGATAGCAGCAAGGCGCACAGACTCCTGAACTGGCAACCACGCTGGCGGCTGCAAACCGCATTGCAAAAAACATTGGAGTGGCATGGGGCTTGGCGCAAGGACGAGGACATGCGCGCAGTCACGTTGGCACAGATCGCCGCTTACCAACCAGAAAAACAAAACAGCTAACCATGTCACGCTTTGATTTTATCCCTACCTCTTTGTCCGGACTGAAGCTGGTGCAACGCAAGGTGATCGAAGACCAGCGGGGCTTTCTGTCGCGATTCTACTGCGCCGATGAATTCGCCGAGGCCGGTATCAATAAGCCAATCGCGCAGATCAACCACACCCTCACGCGCAAGAGAGGCACGGTTCGGCGCGCATTCAATGGTAGTAATCAGTAGTGTCACCAGATCAATAATTTTTTTTATGAAAACAGCTCACAATTAGATGCCCTTTACCCACTTATGGTGATATATTCACGTTCAAGA
>CAIOKY010000071.1 GCA_903858965.1 uncultured Nitrosomonadales bacterium
CATCTTTGGTCGTTCGACACCGGTTGAATTGAATTTCGGTCAGGTAGAAAAAGCCTAGGAAAAAATAGGTTCAAGGTACAAGGTGCAAGTTTGAACCTTGAATCTTGTACCTTGTACCTTGTTTTTAAACCGGGGAGTGTGTCGGAGTAGTTGCGATATACGTTTAACCCATTCAGAAGGAGTATTAAAGTGGCAAAAAAAATCATCGGCTACATCAAGCTGCAAGTGCCTGCCGGTAAGGCAAATCCGAGTCCGCCAATCGGCCCTGCATTGGGTCAGCGCGGTCTGAATATCATGGAGTTCTGCAAAGCGTTTAACGCGCAAACCCAGGGTGTTGAACCGGGCTTGCCAATTCCGGTGGTGATCACCGCGTTTGCGGACAAGAGTTTTACCTTCATCATGAAGACCCCGCCTGCGAGCATTCTGATCAAGAAGGCCGCCGGCATTCAAAAAGGCAGCAAAACACCCCATACCGACAAGGTGGGCAAGCTGACCCGCAAGCAAGCGGAGCAGATCGCCACAACCAAGATGCCGGATCTGACCGCAGCCGATATGGACGCAGCAGTGCGCACCATCGCCGGAAGTGCGCGCAGCATGGGCATCACCGTGGAGGGCGTATAACATGATATCCAAACGTTACAAGGCGATCGCAGCCAAGGTCGATCGCAACAAATTATATCCATTGAGTGATGCGCTGAAGCTGGTCAAAGAAAATTCCGTGGCCAAATTCGATGAGTCCATCGACGTTGCGATCAACCTTGGTATCGATGCCAAGAAATCCGACCAACTGGTGCGCGGTTCTGTGGTGCTGCCAAAGGGAACAGGCAAAACGGTGCGCGTTGCAGTATTCGCGCAAGGCCCCAAGGCTGAAGAAGCGAAGGCGGCCGGTGCTGACATCGTTGGCTTTGAAGATTTGGCCGAGTCCATCAAGGGCGGCAACCTGAATTTTGACGTGCTGATCGCCAGTCCGGATGCGATGCGTCTGGTCGGTCAATTGGGCCAGATCCTTGGTCCACGCGGTTTGATGCCTAACCCTAAAGTTGGCACAGTATCGGCTGACGTGGCAGGGGCGGTGAAGAATGCCAAGGCCGGTCAAGTGCAGTATCGCACCGACAAGAACGGTATCGTGCAATGCACCATCGGGCGTGCATCGTTCGCACCTGAAGCGTTGCGCGAAAACCTGCTGGCGCTGGTTGATGCACTGAACAAGGCCAAGCCACCTGCATCAAAGGGCGTGTACCTGAAGAAGGTGTCGCTCTCCAGCACCATGGGTGCAGGGATACGCGTTGAACAGGCGAGTTTGACCGCCTAATAGTTTTAATTCGCTGGCGAGATATTCTCGCTGGCAAAAGTTTTGGAATGCTGGCGTGCTAGCAGCATCCGAGACCGTAGGCGTCGAGGGCGTTGTTGGCCTGAGACTTAATTGACGGCAGTCCGGCTTGTTTGGACATCCGGCGGCCCACGTAGATGGTGCGCCCGCGAGCAGGAATGATGGTTCTCCTGATTCAAGGTCGCTGTTGTAAACGATGGAGTGTGCGTGAGTGCATTCCGGAAACTGGAGGAAGACTTGAGTCTCAATCTGCAAGAAAAGCAAGCCGTGGTAGCGGAAGTCAGTGCCCAGGTGGCCGTGGCGCAAACTATCGTCTTGGCAGAATACCGTGGCATCCAGGTCGCTGATATCACCAAGTTGCGTGCTACCGCGCGCAAATCCGGTGTGTATTTCCATGTGTTGAAAAACACCCTGGCACAGCGCGCGGTCAAAGGAACGCCTTTTGAAGCACTGGCTGAAAAAATGGTTGGCCCTCTTGTGTATAGCATGAGTGCCGACGCAGTCGCTGCGGCAAAAGTGGTGTTCGATTTTGCCAAAACCAATGACAAGTTGGTGATCAAGGCAGGTTCCATGGCAGGTTCCGTGATGACTGCGGAGCAGGTCGGCGTACTTGCGGCGACACCAAGCCGCGACGAACTGATTGCGAAACTGATGGCAACCATGAATGCGACGACTGCGAAGTTCGTCCGTACTCTGGCTGCGATCCGCGACAAGCAAGAAGCCGCGACTGCCGCTTGATATTTTTAATTGACTGAACTTTGAATTAACGAAATTAGGAGAACAATTATGTCTACAACTAATGCCAGCGTGATGGATGCAATCGCCAAGATGACGGTGCTGGAGCTTTCTGACCTGATCAAGCAAATGGAAGAGAAATTCGGCGTGTCCGCTGCAGCGGTTGCCGTGGCCGGACCTGCTGCCGGTGCCGCTGCCGGTGCCGCCGCTGCTGAACAAACCGAGTTCACCGTGGTGCTCAAGGGCCCAGGCGACAACAAGGTTAACGTGATCAAGGCGGTTCGTACCATCACCGGTCTGGGCTTGAAAGAAGCCAAGGATCTGGTTGATGGCGCACCAAAGAACGTCAAGGAAGGCGTTTCCAAAGCTGATGCTGACGCTGCACTGAAGCAGTTGCTGGAAGCTGGCGCTGCTGCTGAAATCAAGTAAGTTTCAATGCTGTAAAAAGGCTGGCGGTTTACCGTCAGCCTTTTCCGCTTAAGAAGCCAGCGGCCAGGAAGTATAGAACAATTTTCTGCCCCCTGACTTTTTAGTTCTGGCATGACCTGAAGGTTGGCCAACACTGAAGTAACGCAAGCAAGATTTCACCGCAAGGCGAAAGTTCGCAAAATTTTGTTTTCCTCAATCGTGGAGATTATATGAGCTACTCTTTTACCGAAAAAAAACGTATCCGTAAAAGTTTTGCCAAGCGAGTCGGCGCCTTGCCGGTTCCTTTTCTGTTGTCCACTCAATTGGAATCTTTCGCCGCATTTCTGCAGGCCTACACTCCGCCTGAACAACGTAAAAATGACGGCTTGCAGGCTGCGTTCAACGGAATCTTTCCGATACACAGCCATTCCAAAAATGCGCGCCTCGATTTTGTCAGCTACCAGTTGGGCATGCCGCCGTTCGACGTAAAGGAGTGCCGCCAGCGTGGACTGACTTATGCATCCCCGTTGCGCGCCCGCGTGCGCCTGACCATCATGGACAAGGAAGCGTCGAAGCCCACGGTTAAGGAAGTGAAAGAACAGGAAGTGTACATGGGCGAGATTCCGCTGATGACCCACACCGGTTCGTTTGTGATCAACGGTACCGAACGCGTGATCGTTTCCCAGCTGCACCGTTCGCCGGGCGTGTTCTTCGAGCATGATCGCGGCAAGACACATTCTTCCGGCAAGCTATTGTTCTCCGCACGCATCATCCCTTATCGCGGCTCCTGGCTGGATTTCGAGTTTGACGCGAAGGACTACGTGTATTTCCGTATCGACCGCCGCCGCAAGATGCCTGTCACTATCCTGTTGCGTTCGCTGGGTTACAGTAACGAAGACATGCTCAAGATATTCTTTGAGTTCGATGCGTTCCATCTGAGCAAGAAAGGCATCCAGTTCGAAGTGGTGCCGGAGCGCTTGCGCGGGGACGTGGCACGCTTTGATATCCTGGGCAAGTCGGGCAAGGTCATCGTGGCCAAGGACAAGCGCATTACCGTGCGCCATATCCGTGAAATGCAGGAAGCCGGTATCGACAAGCTGGATGTGACCGAAGAATTCTTGATCGGCCGCGTGATCGCAAGCAATATCGTGGACAAGGACAGCGGCGAGATCATCGCCAACGCCAATGACGAGATCACAGAAGCGCTTCTGCATAATCTGCAGGCCGCCGGTATCAAGAAGATCAATACCTTGTATACCAACGATCTGGATCACGGCGCATTCATTTCACAAACCCTGCGCACCGATGAAACTGTCGACCAATGGACGGCGCGCGTGGCGATCTACCGCATGATGCGCCCCGGCGAGCCGCCCACCGAAGATGCGGTGGAGAACCTGTTCAACGGCCTGTTCTTCAACGACGAGCGCTATGACTTGTCAGCGGTGGGTCGCATGAAGTTCAACCGCCGTGTCGGACGCGAAGAGCTGACCGGCTCATCGATTTTGTCCAACGAAGATATCGTCGCGGTAGTGAAGATTCTTGTTGAATTACGCAACGGGCACGGTGAAATCGATGATATCGATCACCTCGGTAATCGTCGCGTGCGTGCAGTGGGTGAGTTGGCGGAGAACCAGTTCCGCGCCGGCTTGGCACGCGTGGAACGCGCGGTCAAGGAACGTCTCGGCCAAGCCGAAACAGATAACCTGATGCCGCATGACCTGATCAATGCCAAGCCGATCTCGGCTGCGGTCAAGGAATTCTTCGGTTCCAGCCAGTTATCACAATTCATGGACCAGACCAACCCGTTGTCCGAGATTACCCACAAGCGCCGCATCTCTGCGCTCGGACCGGGCGGATTGACACGCGAACGCGCAGGTTTCGAAGTGCGCGACGTGCATCCGACGCATTATGGCCGCGTATGCCCGATCGAGACTCCGGAAGGCCCGAACATCGGCCTGATCAATTCATTGGCATTGTATGCGCGCACCAACGAGTATGGCTTCATCGAAACGCCGTATCGCAAGGTGACCAAAGGCAAGGTGGCTGACGAAGTCGATTACCTTTCTGCGATCGAGGAAGGTAAATTCACCATCGCCCAGGCAAATGCCGAGCTGGACAAGAAAGGACACTTCACCAACGATATCGTGTCTGCGCGTCATCACAACGAATTCGTGTTGGCTGCCCCGGACCAGATGGAATACATGGACGTGTCGCCTTCGCAGGTCGTGTCGGTCGCAGCCTCGCTGATCCCGTTCCTCGAACATGACGATGCCAACCGTGCCTTGATGGGTGCCAACATGCAACGCCAGGCCGTACCTTGCCTGCGTGCAGAGAAGCCGCTGGTGGGAACCGGTCTTGAGCGCACCGTCGCTGTGGACTCAGGTACGACTGTGCAGGCGTGGCGTGGTGGACGTATCGATTACGTGGATGCTGCCCGTATCGTGGTACGCGTCAACGATGACGAGACGACAGCCGGCGAAGTCGGTGTGGATATCTACAACCTGACCAAGTACACCCGTTCCAACCAGAACACCAACATCAACCAGCGTCCGCTGGTCAAGGTGGGTGACGTGATCGCGCGCGGCGACGTGGTGGCGGACGGCGCGTCTACCGACATGGGTGAACTGGCACTGGGCCAGAACATGCTGGTCGCGTTCATGCCATGGAATGGTTATAACTACGAAGACTCGATTTTGATTTCCGAGCGTGTCTCAGCGCAGGATAGGTTCACTTCCATCCACATTGAGGAATTAACCGTTGCCGCACGAGACACCAAGCTGGGTCCCGAAGAAATTACGCGCGACATCCCGAATCTGGCGGAAGCACAATTGGCGCGTCTGGATGAGTGCGGCATCGTGCATATCGGCGCGGAAGTTGCGGTAGGCGATGTGCTGGTCGGCAAGGTGACGCCCAAGGGTGAAAGCCAGTTGACCCCTGAAGAAAAATTGCTGCGTGCGATCTTCGGCGAGAAGGCTTCTGATGTGAAGGACACCAGCCTGCGCGTGCCGACCGGCAGTTCGGGAACGGTGATCGATGTGCAGGTGTTCACCCGCGAGGGTCTGCAACGCGACAAGCGCGCTCAGCAGATCATCGACGACGAACTGAATCGCTACAAGAAAGATCTGGTCGACCAGATGCGTATCGTCGAAGCCGACGTGTTCGCGCGTATGGAGAAGCTGTTGCACGGCAAAGTGGCCAATGGCGGACCGAAGAAGCTGGCCAAGGGTACCAAGTTGAGCAAGGAATATCTGCATGGTATCGAGCCCCATATGTGGTTTGACATCCGCATCGCCAATGATGAAGTGGCTGCGCAGATGGAGCAGGTCAAGGAAGGTCTGGCACAGAAGCGTGCAGAATTCGATGCCGCGTTCGAGTTGAAAAAGAAGAAGCTGACACAGGGCGACGAGCTGCAAGCCGGCGTGCAGAAGATGGTCAAGGTATACGTTGCGGTGAAACGACGCTTGCAGCCAGGAGACAAGATGGCGGGCCGTCACGGCAACAAGGGTGTCGTGTCTCGCATCGTGCCGGTGGAAGACATGCCGTATATGGCGGACGGTACGCCGGTCGACGTGGTGTTGAATCCGCTCGGCGTGCCGTCGCGTATGAACATCGGCCAGATACTGGAAACCCACTTGGGCTGGGCTGCCAAGGGGTTGGGCAAGAAGATAGACACAATGTTGCAAACCAATGCCAAGATCAGCGAAGTGCGCAAATTCCTCGGCAAGATATACAACCATCATAACGGCCAAACCGTTGATTTGGAGGCATTCAGCGACGATGAGATCATCGAGTTGTGCCGCAACCTGAAGCATGGTGTGCCATTCGCAACACCGGTGTTCGACGGTGCCAGCGAGGAAGAAATCAAGTACATGCTGGAGTTGGCCGATCTGCCGCTGTCGGGCCAGACCACGCTGTATGACGGCCGTACCGGTGAGGCATTCGATCGCAAGGTGACGGTCGGCTACAAACACATCCTGAAATTGCACCATCTGGTGGACGACAAGATGCATGCCCGTTCTACCGGGCCATACAGTCTGGTCACGCAGCAGCCGTTGGGCGGCAAGGCGCAATTCGGCGGCCAACGCTTCGGTGAAATGGAAGTGTGGGCGCTGGAAGCATACGGCGCGGCTTACACCCTGCAGGAAATGCTCACGGTCAAGTCGGACGACGTGGCGGGCCGTACCAAGGTCTACGAAAGCATCGTCAAGGGCGAGCACAAGATCGATGCCGGCATGCCGGAATCCTTCAACGTGGTCATCAAGGAAATCCGTTCCCTGGCGATCGATATGGATCTGGTGCGTCACTGATAATTTGTTGCTGATACATTGTGCTGGCATAAGGCGAATAGGAGTCTCAAATGAAAACATTGCTGGATTTGTTTAAACAGGTCACACAAAAAGAAGAGTTCGATGCGATCAAGATCGGTCTTGCGTCGCCGGAAAAGATCCGTTCGTGGTCCTATGGCGAAGTCAAAAAACCTGACACCAACAACTACCGTACTTTCAAGCCGGAACGAGACGGTCTGTTTTGTGCCAAGATTTTCGGGCCGGTCAAGGATTACGAGTGCCTGTGCGGCAAGTACAAGCGCCTGAAGCATCGCGGTGTGATCTGCGAAAAATGCGGCGTGGAAGTGACCTTGTCCAAGGTGCGCCGCGAGCGCATGGGTCATATCGAGCTGGCCAGCCCGGTGGCGCATATCTGGTTCCTGAAGTCTTTGCCGTCGCGTCTCGGTATGG
>CAIOKY010000072.1 GCA_903858965.1 uncultured Nitrosomonadales bacterium
CCGCTTTTTCCACCAGCTTATGCTGCACGCCGAGTTCGATGATCTCGCCTTCGCGCGAGATGCCCTCGCCGTAGAGAATATCGAACAATGCCTCGCGGAACGGTGGGGCCACTTTGTTCTTCACGATCTTGACACGCGTCTCGTTGCCAATGACTTCATCACCCTTCTTGATCGCGCCGATGCGGCGGATGTCGAGGCGCACCGAGGCGTAGAATTTGAGTGCATTGCCGCCGGTGGTGGTTTCCGGATTGCCGAACATCACACCGATCTTCATGCGTATCTGGTTGATGAAGATGACCATGGTGTTGGAACGATTGATGTTGGCGGTAAGCTTGCGCAGGGCCTGCGACATCAGGCGCGCATGCAGACCCATCTGCGCATCACCCATCTCGCCTTCGATCTCTGCCTTGGGTGTCAGTGCGGCGACCGAATCGACCACCACCACGTCCACCGAGCCGGAGCGCACCAGCATGTCGGTGATTTCCAGCGCCTGTTCGCCGTTGTCCGGCTGCGAAATCAACAGGTCTTCGACTTTCACGCCAAGCTTCTGCGCGTATTGCGGATCGAGCGCGTGTTCCGCGTCGATGAATGCCGCCGTACCGCCCAGCTTCTGCATCTCGGCGATAACTTGCAATGTGAGCGTGGTCTTGCCGGAGGATTCCGGGCCGTAGATCTCGATCACGCGCCCACGCGGCAAACCGCCCACACCGAGCGCGATGTCCAGACCCAGCGATCCGGTGGACACGACTTGTATGTCGCGGGCCACGTCATGCTCACCCAAGCGCATGATCGAGCCTTTGCCGAATTGTTTTTCGATCTGGCTCAATGCCGCTGCCAGTGCCTTGCTTTTATTCTCATCCATTTTTATTCCCTTTCAAAAGTGACGGCCCAAAACTCGATGACAGATTGTGGCACATCATTTCGCATTTGTACAGAACGTTCGTTCTCTTATAGCTTTCTGGCTATTTCGGTCAATTTATTCAATAAGTTAAGCACTCCCTGCAAGGCGATATGTACCGCTTGGGCGCGCACTTTGGCGCGATTACCATTGAGCTGATGCCGTTGCGCGTAAACTTCGCCACCCTTTGTACCCCAGGCGAACCACACCGTACCCACCGGTTTGTCCGCTGTGCCTCCATCCGGTCCGGCGATGCCGCTGACGGCCAAAGCCACTTGCGCGGCACTATGTTGCAACGCGCCCGCCACCATCTCGCGCGCCGTCATCTCGGATACCGCGCCGTGTTTTTTTAGCGTCGCCTCGCGCACACCCAGCATCTGTTGTTTGGACAGATTGGAATAGGTAACGAAGCCGCGCTCGAACCATGTCGAACTACCAGCCACCTCGGTGATTGTCTGCGCGACGCCGCCGCCGGTACAGGATTCCGCTGTCGCCAGCATCATCCCATGTGCCTTCAGTATTGCGCCCACTTGTGCGGCAAGTACATCCATCAGGAATTCAGCCCGCGCAGATCGTTCTGTATATCCACGACCGCTTCCAGTCCGACTGCGATGCGTATCAGGCCATCAGTAATACCTGCTGCCGCGCGCGCCTCCGGCGTGATGCGCGCATGGGTGGTGCTGGCCGGATGCGTGATGGTGGTCTTGGTGTCGCCAAGGTTCGCGGTGATGGATAGCAGCTTGGTATTGTCTATCACGCGCCAAGCCGCTTCCTTGCCGCCCTTCACTTCGAACGATACGATGCCGCCGCCAGTCTTTTGCTGCTTCATCGCCAGCTTGTGTTGCGGGTGCGATGGCAGCCCCGGATACAGGACACGCGCGACATTCGGTTGCGCTGAAAGCCATGTCGCCAAAGCCAGTGCATTGGCGCTGTGCGCGTCCATGCGTATCTTCAGCGTCTCCATGCTTTTCAGGAACACCCAGGCATTGAACGGGCTCATCGTCGGGCCGGCAGTGCGCAAAAAACCGTACACGCCTTCCATATTCTTCTTGCTGCCCAGCACCGCACCGCCCAGCACGCGCCCCTGCCCGTCGATGTATTTGGTCGCAGAGTGAATCACGATATCCGCGCCCAGTTGCAGCGGACGTTGCAGGATGGGTGTGCAAAAACAGTTGTCCACCGCCAGCAGCGCGCCGGATTTCTTGGCCACCGCAGCAATCGCCGCGATATCGGAAATCTCGGTGAGCGGATTGGACGGCGTCTCCAGAAAGAACAGCCTGGTGTTCGGACGCACCGCCGCCTGCCATTCCGCAACATCGGTGGCGGAAACGAAAGTCGTCTCGACGCCAAATTTCTTGATGATGTTGTTGAACAGATTCACCGTCGCGCCGAAGATGCTTTGCGAAGCAACGACATGATCACCTGCCTTGAGCAACCCCATGCAACAGGCAAGGATCGCCGACATGCCGGAAGCCGTAGCGACACATTGCTCTGCGCCTTCCATCGCCGCGAGACGTTCCTCGAACATCGTCACGGTCGGGTTGGTGAAGCGCGAGTAGATGTTGCCCGGCTGTTCGCCGATGAAACGCGCGGCGGCCTGCGCGGCATTCTCGAACACGAAACTGGAGGTCAGGAACATCGCTTCGCTGTGTTCGCCGAACTGGCTGCGCGCGGTACCGGCATGGATGGCCAGCGTTTCCGGTTGATAGGATGGTTCAGACATATTTGCCCCTTAAAACACAAAACCCGGATAGCTTGAGCCAAACCGGGTTTCCCACGCTTTAGCCGAATTTATCAAGCGCCCGCAAGCTGATCCTCAAATCGGCGCAGGCAAAAGGTAACACCCGCCACGGCGAGATGTCAAATTCTCTACGATTCTTCAGCAGCCAGATCGAGCGCCATCTGGTTGATAGCATCACTGGCCTTACCGTTGCCGCGCCGTACTTCGATGCGATTCAAGTAATCAGCCGTGATGTCGCCGGTGATATAGCGTCCATCGAAGCATGATGCATCGAAGCTGTTGATATTCGGATTGGCTTTATGCACTGCGGCTTTGAGATCATCCAGATCCTGGTAGATGATGCGGTCGGCACCGATCTCGCGGCAGATCTCATCGTCGCTGCGCCCGGTGGCGATCAGCTCCTGCGGGCTGGGCATGTCGATGCCATACACATTGGGGAAGCGCACCGGCGGTGCAGCCGAGGCGAAATACACCTTGCGCGCGCCCGCGTCGCGCGCCATCTGCACGATCTCGCGACTGGTAGTGCCGCGCACAATGGAATCGTCCACCAGCAACACATTCTTGTCCTTGAATTCGACACCGATGGCATTCAGTTTCTGGCGCACCGATTTCTTGCGCATCGCCTGCCCCGGCATGATGAAGGTACGCCCGATGTAGCGGTTCTTCACGAAACCTTCGCGGAATGGCAGGTTGAGGCGATTCGCCAGTTGCAGCGCGCTGGGACGGCTGGAATCGGGGATAGGTATCACCACATCGATATCGATCTCGCTCCAGCTGCGCTTGATCTTGTCGGCCAGGTATTCGCCCATGTACAAACGCGTTTCATATACCGACACACCGTCGATCACCGAGTCGGGCCGCGCCAGATAGACGTATTCGAAGATGCACGGATTCAGGCTCGCCTTGTTGCTGCATTGCTGACTGAACAGCTTTCCGTCGAAATCGATGAACACCGCTTCGCCGGGCGCAATATCGCGCATGAACTTGAAACCCAGTGTATCGAGTGCGACACTTTCCGACGCGACCAGATATTCTTTTCCCTGCGGCGTTTCGTTCACACCGATCACCAGCGGACGGATGCCGTATATATCGCGGAATGCCAGCAGGCCGTATCCCGCGATCATCGCCACCACCGCATAGGCGCCGCGACAACGATGATGCACGCCGATCACCGCGGCAAAGATGGTTTTAACGTCCAGGCGATATTGCTGGGAATTGATCTGTAACTCGTGCGCCAGCACATTCAGCAACACTTCCGAATCGGAATTGGTATTGACGTGGCGCAGATCCTCGACGAACAACTGCTCCTTCAGTTCTTCGGCATTGGTCAGGTTGCCGTTGTGCCCGAGCACGATACCGAATGGCGAATTCACATAGAACGGCTGCGCCTCGTTGTGATCCACCGCAGAGCCGGCAGTCGGATAGCGCACGTGCGCGATCCCCGCATTGCCCGGCAGCGAACGCATGTGGCGGGTGCGGAACACGTCGCGAACCAGGCCGTTGTCCTTGTGTACATGGAAAGTCTGTCCCTCCAGTGTCGCGATGCCGGCGGCATCCTGGCCGCGATGCTGCAAGACCTGCAAACCGTCATACAACAGCTGGTTGGCCGGTGCATGCGAGATCAATCCGAGTATGCCGCACATGATTTTCTATCCCAAAATTTAACTGTGAATTCCATAATGGATGCGCTGCGCAATACTGTCCGGCAGCCACGACTTGGTCAACAATGCAGCGTTTTCCAGCGTTCTGGTGGTCAGCGCATCGCGCCAGAACGGTTGTTCAAAATAATTCGTCAAGCCCACCATCCACACCAGCACGAGCAGCAGCATCCCGCCGCGCAGCACCCCGAATAATCCGCCCAGCACCTTGTCCGACCATCCCGAACCTGCTGCCTTAAGCAGCTTTGCAAGCAGTGTGGTCAACACGGCCCATCCGATCAGCGCAGCAATAAAAACCAGCGCATACGCTCCGGCAACGCGTGCCGCCTCCTGTTTCAGCGGCAGCAATGGCGCAATGTCGCCAGCGAACAATTTGCTCAGTACAAACGCAAGCGGCCAACCCAGCATCGCCATCAACTCATGAATCAAGCCGCGCCACAGACCAAGCAAAGCAGAAAGCAACAATATCCCGACGACTACAAAATCAAATCCGGTCATTTCGAGCTGATGATCACCGGATTCAGCCCGTGTTTTTCCAGCAGCTCACGCACTTTTTCTGCCTTTTCACGGTCAGCATATGGGCCGGTACGCACCCTGATCTTGTCGCCGGATTTTTCGGTATAGCCTTTGAAACCCCATTTCTTCAGCTTCTTGACTTCCTGCTTTGCGGCACTTAAATTCGAGTAAGCGCCGACCTGCACGACATAGCCGTCTTCGATAGTCCTGTCCGCACTTTTGGTTTCTACCGATTTGGGGGGTTCTGCCGGTTTATGCAAGGGCACCTTGGGCGCGGCTTGTTGAGCCGGTGCAACGAGCGGTTTCTTTGCATCGGGTGTTTGTGCAGGCGCAGTCACTGCCGGATTGGAGAGCGGTACTGGCGTGGAGACTACCGGAGCGGCTGGTGGCGGAATCCCCGGCGCTTCTGAAACTGCGGCACCCGGAACGAACTCGCCGACCTTATCGGGAGAAGGAATGCGCAAATCGATATCCTTTCCGCTGGGCTTGGGTTCGCTGTCCAACACCATCGGCAGTACCACCACCACCGCCAGCGTAAGCGCGAACGCACCGATCAAACGACGGCGCGCTTTGCGCCTGAGGTTCAATTCATCTTCTGTTGGTTCTTTTGCCATGCTTTGAGCTCGCCTGTTTGATTGCTTACCGGGAAATGGACAGACCTCTTGCGGCCATCACTTCCGCCACTGTGTGGAACGATCCGAAGGCGATGATTCTATCATTTTCGCCCGCTGCTTTATAGGCATAACTCACGGCTTCGGCGATGTTATCGAAGCTGAGCATCTCTCCACCCGCCCCGGCCTGCCGCAATGCCTGAACAAGCTCTGCTGCCGACGCGCCGCGCGGCGTAGCGATACCAGCCACCAGCCAGGTGTCAATATGGGAACCAAACGCTTTCGCGACACCCGCCATATCCTTGTCCTTGAGCATCGCGAACACCGCATAGGTATGCGGACATGCAGGCATACCGGCAAGGTTCTGCGCGAGCGAACGTGCCGCCTGGGGGTTGTGCGCCACATCCAGGATCAGCGTCGGTTTGCCGGGCACGAACTGGAAACGTCCGGCGAGTTGCACTTCGCCCAGCCCGCGCCGCACAGCTTCCATGCTCACCGGCAAACGGTCCTTGAGCACATCCAGTGCCGCCAGTGCCGCACTGGCGTTGTTCAGCTGGAACGCACCGCGCAAGGCCGGATAAGGCAATGAGCCGCGTGCATTCAGCTTGCTGCGGTAATCCCATTGGTTTTGGTGTGGTGTAAAACTGAACTCACTACCGATACGCCATAGTTGCGCGCCGATTTTCTCGGCATATTGTGTCATCGCCAGCGGCACATCATTATCCGCGCAGATCGCTACCTTGCCGCCACGAAATATTCCCGCCTTCTCAAATGCAATTTTCTCGCGCGTATCACCCAAATAATCGGTGTGATCTATGTCCACACTGGCGATCACCGCGCAGTCGCTGTCGAACACATTCACCGCATCCAGCCTGCCACCCAGGCCCACCTCGAGTATCGCGACGTCGACCTTGTGTGCGATGAAACACTGCATCGCGGCCAAGGTGCCGAATTCGAAATAGGTGAGAGATGTTTCGCCGCGCGCCTGTTCGATTTCTGCGAACGCCGCGCACAGCTCCGTATCATTTGCCTGCTGTTTGGCAATACGCACCCGCTCGTTGTAGTGCAACAGATGCGGCGAGGTATAGCATCCAACCCGGTATCCGGCAGCGTGCAATATGCTTTCCAGCATCGCACACACCGAACCCTTGCCGTTGGTACCACCGACCGTGATGATGGGAAAACCGGGTTGAAGATTCAACCGTTGCTTGACTTGCGCCACGCGCTCCAGACCGAGCGCGATGGTTTTTGGATGCAGTGCTTCGAGGTAGTTCAGCCATTCGGCGAGTGTATTGGGCATTGTGTGAATTTCTTAGAAGTACTTCTCAACCGTTATCCTTCAGTACAAGGGTAGCCGACCTCATCACGGCAGAGATTTGGCGACCCGGAAACCATTGCCGCTACTTCGGATATCGGGTTCTTGCACGTTACGATAGGAAGAGGTCAGGAAATCCGGGTCGAGACCCCAGGAACCACCGCGAAGGACACGCTTCGCGCCACTCCCGAACCAGACTTTCCCATCCGCAGGGGCACCGATGTAACTTTCGTGCGAGCTGTCCTCGACCCATTCCCAGACGTTACCGTTCATGTCATACAAACCGAAGGCATTGGCAGGAAAGCTTCCCGCTGGCGAAGTGTTGAGCCATTGGTCGCGACCTTGCGCAGATCCGGAACAGCATTCGTCTTTGCCGTAGTTGGCAAATTCATGGCTGGCATGCTTTCCCCATGGGTAGGCCGTCGTGCTGCCTGCCCGCGCCGCGTATTCCCATTCCGCTTCGCTCGGCAAGCGATACTGTTTGCCAACCTTGCTGCTTAGCTTCTTGACGAATTCCTTGGCATCGTCCCAGCTCACCTGCTCTACCGGACAATTGTCGCCGCAACCCTGAAACTTGCTCGGGTTATTGCCCATGATCGCCCGCCATTGCCTCTGGGTGACTTCGGTTTTTCCCATGGCAAAAGGTTTTTCAATGGTCACCCGGTGTACGGGTGATTCGCGCCCGCCGTTGTCCGACCCCATGTCGAAACTGCCTGCCGGAATCACCACCATTTCGGGACAATCCAGGCAACCTCGAAAGACTGCACCTGCACCGGGTTCACCGACCGGGGTCTGCGCACCTTCTTGCTTGAGTTTGGCGATGCGTGCCGTTGCCAAGGTGGCATATCGGCCTTGCGGATAAGTTTTCAGATAATTTTGGTAGCTCGCCTCAGTGGCGTTGTTGCTCGCATTGTCCCAGGCACTTCGATCTTGCTGGGCAAGTTTGTCCGCCGCTTGTTCTTGCAGTTTTCTTATGCGGCTTTTGGCGAGAACGGCATATTTTCCTTTTGGATACTGCGCAAGATATGCGCCGTAGTCTTCGTCGCTATTGCCCTTTTGTACCTCGCCCCACAAGGCATTTTCAGGATCGTTCGCATTGCCGCTTATCGCGGATTCGTCTGTGTCGGCGGCGGAGACCGGCGTTTGCACCAAGGTACCGCTCAATTCTTTAAGTTTGTCCACAACTTGAAACAGGTTGCAATTCTCGCAAGGCGTAGATCTGGAGTACACGATCTTGTTGTCGAAAATATTCTGGATACTGAGTGCAAGAAAATACCCGCCATAGCGCTTTGTCACGTTGGCAGTGGCAATGAGCTCAGCCTGAAAGGCTTCGGCGATACTTTGCATACAGCGGGTCTCGTCGCATTCCTTCTTGGCGGTGGAGTGTGACTCCTTAAGGAATATCTCATGCGCCTTCTGCGCAACTTGCTCGCCTGACAAAACCTCATACTGCTGTTGCAACCCTTGAACCAGTGCCGTTTCCATCGCGCCTTGCAGGCTCTTGTCTTCGTCTGCCACACGCAGTGGCATCAGCACCAGACGATCTTTGGTCACCTGGGCCGGCTTGGCGGAATGATTCGCCTGCGCAGCATGGGCTTGAGCGGCAACGCTCATCAAACAGAGGATGGCGACCATGACAACATGCGGATTGGAAATTTTGCTTTCTCTCATATTCGTTGCGCCGTTTTGATGCCGCTTGTCGGTTCATTATAATGCCTCTGGAATTTCATGAAACGACATGGGATGTATTCCATTTTGCGTGGCTCCCATCAAGACCTTTACTGTTTCGTCAGCCGTTGCAATACCCTGGTCAACCGATGCATGTTGTCCGGCGTGTAACCTGAAAGATTCATTAAAACGACATTGTTGCCATCCAACACAACGGTATGCGGCAATCCCGGATAGTGAAAAATTTCCTGTACCCCACCCGAGGTCAGCACAATATTGGAGGGCGCACCCGCCAGAGAATCCAGGAACTTCCTGACGTTTTCCGGTTGATCTTGCTGGGCATGCACCGAGATGAATTTCACACTTGTGTATTTCTTCTCGAGCCGGCCCAACTCTGGCATCTCTTGTCTGCATGGCTTACATTCAACCCAGAAGAAATTAATCACCTTCGGTGAGCCCTTGTCGTTTCTCAGGCGATATATCCTGTCGTCCAATGTGCGTCCGATCAAATTCGGGGAAGGTTGCCCGATCTCGGGTCCATAACCTTTTGCGGCACATGGCACAACCGGCAGCACCGCTGCCACCATGGCTGCCAACAGAAAACTTCTTGCCGACAAGGTGCAATCTTCTTTCACTTCAAATCTTGCATCGCTTTGCCCGCGGCGACATTCCAATCGAGCTCATCATTGCTCCACCCGATTACCTGTGCGGACACAGTGTCAGGTCCTTTTAAAATCTTGCGGCTCTCGATATCGTAGACGGTTCTGGAAACTGTCAACGTTCCCTTTAGTGCGCCCATTTGGCCGGCGCTCACCTGGCTACTCGCCACCAGCAGGGCAAGCTTGCTGAATCCCCGCTCTTTGGCCCGGCTGATACACTCATCCACCGTGTTGCAATCCGCCGAGTTATCACCGGATCTTAACTTGTCCAGCATCTCACCAATCACTTCCGGATGGATACTGGTATCCGGATTGATCGCAAACAATGCCGTGTGCCCCTTCGTCTGTAATGCTTCTTTGTTCAACAAGCCAAACGCTTCGTCCAACCGATTTGCAAAGGCTTCTTTCCTGATTTCCCCGGGCAACAAGCTGAAATCGGTATCCAGCAGCAGCGCTTGCGCATCTTCCAGATACTTGCGGCGCAGATTAATGTCGGGATTCTTGTCGCGGTCCGCTCCTTTAACCAGCAACGCCTTGAACTCCTCCACGCGGTTCTTCATGGTCTTTTCGCGTTTTGCCTGCGCGACGGCTTCCTTGCTGATCACCATCAGGATGTATTGCGCGCAAGTTTCCTTATCCACCCAGCGACTCTTGATCTTCAGGTCGCGCAACACTTCTTCGGCACTGACGGTCACCTTGCTCGCCTCATCCTTCTCCACTCCGTGACTGCTTACACGCGTGCTCTGTTCATTCCTGGCGCGTATCGTCACTTCGATACGTTGCACCAGATTGGATTTGGCACTGTTTTCCGCAGCCTTGCTTTGTTGCTCCTTACTCATGCCGTCATTTTCGGCGGAGCCCACACCAACATAGTAGCCAGGCAGGCTGTAATCCGGCTTGCTCACCCAATCCGGCTCGGGCTCATTTAAATCCGAGTCGCATGAAGTAAATAGTCCAGCCCATGCAGATGAAGAGATGAGCGATGCGCCTGACAAGATCAGAATTATGAAAATCTTTTTCATACCTGCTCCGATTGAGGATCGAAGGGTCGCCGAATATTCTGGCAAGAGGAATGCTCCATTGAACGGCACATCAGGAAAGGAAAGGGGCAGCACGCTGCCGCCCCTGCATTTGTGTCAGTAGTTCTATACTGTCAGCACATCATCTAATCACTGCTTCGACTTTTCAAACTCGACTTTCTGCTTGGCTATGTCAGCTGCCAGTTCTTCCTGGCCTTTCTGTGCACGAAACTGTTGCCACGCAGCCTGGTCATTGCCCATGCTGGTTTTAATGGCAGTTTCAGTTAACAGTTGTGCACCCGCTGGATCAAGACCCACGAGGACATATAAAGTCCCGTCCGGACCAGTGATGCTTTTCACGATCTTTGTACCTTGCAGCGACTGGTCAGTGATCTGTTTGGTCACTGAAGTGTTGACAAGGTCGACGGTCTCTTTGCTTGCCGCTCCGGTAGTCTCAACATATTGCTTGATCATGTTCTGCACTTGAGTTTTCATGTTCTGCGCAAGCTGTACGCGTGCTCCGGTCGCAGCCATCTGCTTCATGAAATCCTGACCGCCATCCGATTTGGCAGCCGTGCCTACTGCTGTCACTGACATACCTTCGACGGGTTGATCGCAAATCCAGCCTGGCGCACTTTTATCGGTACCGGGGAACACGCATTCCGCCATTTTCTCCTGCTTGGCCGGTGATGAAGAACAGGCGGCGATAACCAAGGCTAGAGCAGAAATCAAAAGCACACTCGTTGTTTTAGACATTTAACCTCCTCCAATTTTATAAATTTATAAGAGTTAAAGACCAATTACTACGCGCAAAAAATTCAGCGGATTTAGATTACTCGGTTTATCGGGTTTAGCCAACCGTTAAAATAAGCAAAGCCTGTCATTGTGCTATCGCTATTGAGCATGTGCTGGTGGAACGTAATTAATAATCAAGTCACTATGACGAAAATCAATAATCGGGATATGGATTTTGGATTGAACCAGTTGACTAAGGTACCGTCCTGACCAGGCGAAACCCGCCGCTGCTATTCCGGATCAATGTAACAAACCTGATGCGGTACGACGCACTCACACTCCGTGCATCACTGTTCCAGGATCCGCCACGAACCACGCGTTGCGTGCAGTTTCCTTCCCAGCAATCATCCGTCCATTCCATCACATTACCGCTCATGTCATACAAACCATAACCATTGGCTTGCTTTTGACCCACCGAATGGGTTTGCTCTTTGGCATTACTATCTATCCACGCCACAGCATCAGCGTCGTTACCACCACAAAGTTCGCTCTGGGTTCCGCCGTAGCAGGCATACTCCCATTCGGCTTCCGTCGGCAAGCGGTATAGCTTGCCAGTCTGGGCATTAAGCTTTTGAATAAAGGCTTGGGCATCGTCCCAACTTACTTTTTCGACCGGACAGTTGTCGCCACAACCGCCGAACTTGCTCGGGTTGTTACCCATCACCGAGCGCCATTCGGCTTGGGTTACTTCATATTTTCCAATTTCGTAGCTTTTGCCAGGAACGGGTACCATGGCCGGAACTATCACTGGACCTTTGTATTTTCCCGCATCAGGAATATTGGCCGTCACTGGGGGGGCATTGTGCCTTGGGAGTTTTTCTCATTGAGAAGCTTGAGCTTGGCACTAGCTTCTGCGAAATAGCGACCTGATGGGTAACTGTGTAAATAGAGGTTATAGCTGGTTACGCTGTTGTCTTTTTGGGCGGTGTCCCAAGCCTGCCGGTCCTGTTGCTCTGGAACAGACTGGGTAGACTGGGATAAAAGTGTTTTTGCCTGACTATCATGTTCCTTATCGGTCTTGGGAGATGAAGCACAGCCTGATAACAGAATCGAAGATACAGCAAGCAACCAGCAGATTTTTTTCATGTTCTATTTCACTTTCGAATTTAAAGTTGATTTGATTCTTTTAAGCTTGTCCATCACTTGAAATGAGTCGCGGTTATCGCACGAGTCTTCAGAAAATCACATGTCATGAGCCTCTCCTTTCACAAATCGGCAAGAAACAAACCGGTGAAGTACTACGGTTTCGTCCTGGCCAAGCGAAACCCGCCGCTGCCATTCCTGATCGATGTAATAAACCTGATTCGGTACGACACGCGTACGTCCCGTGCGTAGTTGTTCCAGGATCCGCCGCGAAACACGCGCATAGCGCAATCACCTTCCCAGCAATCATCCGTCCATTCCATCACGTTACCGCTCATGTCATACAAGCCATAGCCATTAGCTTGCTTCTGACCAACTGGATGGGTCTGCGCATTACCTTTGCTTTCTGTCCACGCCACCGCATCCACATCATTGCCGCCACAGTATTCGCTTTGAACTCCGCCATAGCAGGCATATTCCCATTCGGCCTCTGTCGGCAAGCGGTATTGCTTGCCAGTTTTGGCGTTGAGTTTTTGAATAAAAACCTGAACGTCGTTCCAACTTACCTGCTCAACAGGACAGGTGTCGCCACAATTACCAAATCTGCTCGGGTTGTTACCCATTACCTCACGCCATTCGGCTTGGGTTACTTCATATTTGCCGATCTCGTAGTTCTTGCCGGGGATGGGTATCATGGCAGGGTGCATCGCTTGCTCTGTAGCAGCCCGGACTTGTGTCGTTATACCCGCCAGGCAAAGGATGACGATGATTGCGACGAACTGCGCATTTCTTTTTATCGCAATCGTATAAGGCAGCAAATCTATCGTCCCGACACCCATTGAGATTTCACAATGAAACTATGCCGCCTCGATCTCCGCCACCGCCGACTGCTTGGTCAGCAATGTGATCAGCGTCACCAATTGATTCTTCATCTCGCGCCGGTCGATGATCATGTCCACCGCACCGTGCTCCAGCAAGAACTCCGCGCGCTGGAATCCCTCCGGTAATGTTTCACGCACTGTCTGCTGGATCACGCGTGCGCCGGCGAAGCCGATCAGCGCGCCGGGTTCGGCGATCACTACATCGCCCATAAACGCAAAGCTGGCCGACACTCCACCCATCGTGGGATCGGTCAGCACGGATATGAATGGCAGCCGCTCCTGACTCAGTTGCGTCAGTGCGGCGCAGGTCTTGGCCATCTGCATCAGCGACAGCAGCCCTTCCTGCATGCGCGCACCGCCGCTGGCCGCGAAGCAGATGAACGGGCATTTCTGTTCCAGCGCGACTTGTACACCGCGCACGAAACGCTCGCCGACCACCGAGCCCATGGAGCCGCCCATAAAGGCGAATTCAAATGCAGCCACGACCACCGGTACCGCATGAATGCTGCCTTGCATCACCACCAGTGCATCGTCTTCGTCAGTGGCTTGTTTGGATGCGAGCAGGCGGTCTGAATATTTTTTCTGGTCCTTGAACTTGAGCGTGTCGATCGGCAACACTTCCGCGCCAATCTCGAAGCGCCCTTCGCCGTCCAGCAGAAAATCCAGGCGGGTACGCGCGGTGATGCGGTGATGGTGTGTGCACTTCGGGCAGACGCTCTGATTTTTTTCCAGGTCGGAGTGATACAGCACCGCCTGGCAGAACGGACACTTGGTCCACAAACCTTCCGGCACATTCTTCTTGGCATCGCCTTCGCGACGTTTTATTTTTGGTGGCAATAATTTCTGGAACCAGCTCATGATATTTCTCCTTTATGCCTTATCTACAGCCTGCCTTAATTCCCTGACCAGCTTGCTCACGTTGGCTACGGCATTTTTTTCTGTCGAATTTTCGATCTCCTGCACGATGCGGCTGCCGACCACCACACCATCGCACAGTTTGGCCACAGCCAGCGCGGTCGCGGCGTTATTGATACCGAAGCCGACACCGATTGGCAGGTTGATGTACTTGCGCAACTGCGGGATTTTTTGCTCGATGGCCGACAGGTCGAGGTTGCCCGCACCGGTCACACCCTTCAGCGACACATAGTACACGTAACCGCGCGCCTGTTTGGCGACACGCTCCACACGCGCACTGGTACTGGTCGGCGCAAGCAGAAAAATGGGATCGATACCATGCTTCGTCAAATGCGCGAACGCTTCATGGCTTTCTTCCGGCGGGAAATCCACCGTCAACACGCCGTCGACACCGGCTTCCGCGCAACGCGCGGAAAAAGTCTCCCAGCCCATTGCCTCGATCGGATTGCCATAACCCATCAGCACGATGGGCGTACTCGCATCTTGTTTGCGAAATACAGCCACCATGTCGAGCACGTCATGCAATGTGACCCCATGCTTGAGCGCGCGCTCGGAAGCACGCTGTATCGTTGGGCCGTCTGCCATCGGGTCGGAGAACGGTACACCCAGCTCGATAACGTCCGCGCCTGCTTCTACCAGTGCATGCATCAACGGCACAGTCAGTTTCGGATCGGGATCGCCTGCCGTAAAGAACGGTATCAGCGCCTTGCGCTTGTGTTGCTTGAGCTTGTCGAAAGTAGATTGAATGCGGCTCATAGCGTGATTCCGGACAATTTCGCCACGGTGTTGATATCCTTGTCACCGCGCCCGGACAAGTTGACCAGCAACACTTTGTCCTTGCCCATGGTCGGCGCAAGCTTGATCGCGTGCGCCAACGCGTGACTGGATTCCAGCGCGGGAATGATGCCTTCCAGATGACACAGGTCATGGAATGCACGCAATGCTTCATCGTCGTTGATCGCGACATATTCCGCGCGACCGCTGTCCTTCAGCCACGCGTGTTCCGGGCCGACGCCGGGATAATCCAGCCCTGCGGAGATGGAGTGTGTCTCGATGATCTGGCCGTTTTCGTCCTGCATCAGGTAGGTCTTGTTGCCATGCAGCACGCCGACCGGACTGTTGGCGGTCAATGGCGCGGCATGCTCGCCGCTGGCAATACCGTGACCGCCGGCTTCCACACCGATCAGTTTCACGCCAAGCATGTCGATGTAAGAATAAAACACGCCCATCGCATTCGAGCCGC
>CAIOKY010000073.1 GCA_903858965.1 uncultured Nitrosomonadales bacterium
AGGACTCGCTCAATGCGCGGCTGATGGGCGTTGCGCTGACGGGCAATGCGCGGCGCGAGTCGTACGCGCACCTGCCGATGCCGCGTATGACCAACACCTATATGCTCAACGGCAACAAAGACCCGCAGGAGATCATCGCCTCGGTGAAGCACGGCTTGTATGCAGTGAATTTCGGCGGCGGCCAGGTCGATATCACCAGCGGCAAGTTCGTGTTCTCCGCCTCCGAAGCCTATATGATCGAAGACGGCAAGGTCACTCACCCGGTGAAGGGTGCGACATTGATCGGCAACGGCCCGGATGTGCTGACGCGCATCGCTATGATAGGCAACGACATGGCGCTCGATGCCGGTGTCGGCACCTGCGGCAAGGAAGGCCAGAGCGTGCCGGTCGGCGTGGGGCAACCTACCGTGCGGATCGATGGGCTGACCGTGGGCGGGACGGCTTAATAACTTTCGAAGGAAAAATAATGGATGTAAAAGACAGCAATGGCAACGTCCTCAAAGAGGGCGACTCGGTGCAGGTCATCAAGGACCTGAAGGTGAAAGGCTCGTCCGTTACGCTGAAACGAGGCACGGTGATCAAAAACATCCGCATTGGCGATGGTGATGAAGCGGTCGAGGGGAATTCCGACAAGGTCAAGGGCTTGCGGCTGAAACCGGAATTTTTAAAAAAGGTTTAGGAATGCGCTTTCAGCGTGCATACATGATTCAGTGTTCAGTGCGCAAAATTTTCCGGTGATTTGATTGAGGTCAACAGCAAGTTGACAGGGGTGGGCGTGAATAAAGGGCTTACATCATTCAGGGCGCTGGCATTTTTTGCCATTTTTCTGTATCACATCAACCCCGGCCCGCATTATTTCGGGCTGCAAGCAGGCTATCTGGGCGTGCAGGCTTTTTTCGTGCTGTCGGGTTTTTTGCTGACGCCCATATTGATTGCGATGAAAGCCGACTTGAACAGGAAAGATTTCTTCGTTCATTTTTATGGCAGGCGCGCGCTCAGGATTTTTCCGCTCTACTATTCCTATCTGGTCATCGTCGCGGTGATATCGATTGCGGCGATATACCTGTACGGACCAAGCGGGACAATCCCGTTGCAAAGGTTCATCGAGCAATTACCCTGGACGATGACCTATACCTATGATTTCTTCCATGCGAGCGATCATTTCAAACAAACGCCATTCGCCTCACATTTCTGGTCTCTGGCGGTGGAGGAACAGTTCTACCTGTTATGGCCATTGGCAATATTTTGCACCCCCGCCCGGCACATAAAGAAATTCCTGCTGCTGGTGATCATCGCCGGGCCGTTGATGCGTCTTGTCGCAGCGATGATCCTGGATTCGAACATCCTGCCGACTTTGCGCCAGACCGATCTGGCGATCTATATTTTGCCGTTTTCGCATGTCGATGCTTTCGCGATAGGCGGCTATTTCTCCCTGTATGGAAAAAGCAGGCCTGTCTATCTGGTGTGGCTATCCATATTGTTCGTGCTCATGTTGGGCATGGTGACAGGTTGGCTATCGACAGGGCAAATCCAATGGGATCAGCTGGGGTATGGACCGTTCATGAAAGATTCATACAAATATGTCTGGGGATATTCGCTGGTTAACCTGATGTTTGCATACGTGCTGGTTCATGTCCGGGACAAGAATTTCATGCCGTCAGTATTCGAGAATCGCTGGCTGGTTTACCTGGGGACGATCAGTTACGGTCTGTACGTGTTTCATTTCCCTATTTTGTGGCTGGTCTATACGACGATGTACAGGTTACCGGTGATCGCGCAACAATCCATCACCTTGCTGATCACTATCATCGTCAGCATGATCAGTTATGAGTTGATGGAAAAACGCATGATCAACCTGAAAGACAGATATTTTGCCAGGGAACCTGTCGGCAACGTGACTCGTATCCCTGTGCCGGGCTGAAGGAGTGTCACCCTGAACACCAATCCCTGCCAGACCTGCGGTGCATGTTGTGCCAGTTTCCGCGTATCCTTTTACTGGGGCGAGGCAGACGATGCGCCGGGCGGGGTCGTGCCTGCGCAACTTACCGAAGCCGTTTCGCCGCAGCTGCGTTGCATGAAAGGAACGGGCAGCAAGCCGGTCCGTTGCATAGCGCTTGAAGGCGAAGTGGGCAAACAGGTCTCATGCAGTATCTATGCGCAGCGTCCTTCCCCCTGTCGCGAATTTGACGTGCTGGAAGCGGATGGCTCGCCGAATCCGCGCTGCGCGGCGTTACGCGCGCAACTGCCCTGATACGGCCTGTTCCAGTTGCAGAATTGCAAATCCGGACAAGCGTCTGCAGCCCATCTCACGGTATAATTCCACCGCTATGCAGATACTACGCGGACTTTATTCTCATGATACCCAACCTGTTGCGCTCACCATCGGTAATTTCGATGGCGTGCATCTGGGTCATCAGGCATTGCTGAATGAGTTGCTCGCCGCAGCCGAGGCGCGCAGTTTACGCTCGGCAGTGGTGATCTTCGAGCCGCATCCGCGCGAATTTTTTGATCCGCAGCAGGCGCCGGCGCGCTTGACCAGCCTGCGCGAGAAGCTGGAGTTTTTTTCCGCTCTGGGCCTTGATCGTGTGCATGTGTGCCGTTTCAATGCGCATTTTGCGCAGATGAGTGCGGTGAATTTCATCAATGTATTGCATGGCAAGTTGTCCGCGAAATTTGTTTTGATCGGCGATGATTTCCGTTTCGGCAGCGGGCGCAGCGGCGATTTCGGGCTGATGGAAATGATAGGCGCGAAACAGGGTTTTGCGGTGCAGTCGGTGCATAGCGTGAAGCATGACGGCGTAAGGATATCCAGCACGGCGGTACGCGCTGCCCTTGCGGCGGGACAGTTGCGTTCCGCGCAGCGTTACCTGGGGCGGCATTACAGCATCAGCGGGCGGGTGGTGCATGGCGACGGGATGGGAAAAAAGCTTGGCTTTCCGACGGCGAATATCCAGTTGAAACATAATCGTCCGCCGTTGTCCGGTAT
This sequence comes from uncultured Nitrosomonadales bacterium, assembly GCA_903858965.1. Lineage (GTDB taxonomy): Bacteria > Pseudomonadota > Gammaproteobacteria > Burkholderiales > Gallionellaceae > Gallionella. The sequence continues at coordinate 2,987 of CAIOKY010000073.1, forward strand.
TTACGTGGTGAATGCGCACGCAGAAGGTCTGGGTGTGTTGCGAGGTGTGGCAAGCCTCGGTGTGCGCCCGACTGTGAAGCACGATGACAAGCCGGTTTTGGAAGTGCACCTGTTCGAATTTTCGCAACAGATCTACGGTAAACATTTGCGCGTGGAGTTTTTGCAAAAGCTGCGCGATGAAGAGAAATATCCCGATGTGGCAACGCTGGCGCGGCACATTGCGCTGGATGTAGAGCAAGCAAAGAAATGGTTTGAACAACATGACTGACAATAAAAACTCAAATTCCGTCGCAATACGGCGTTGCTCGTAAAAAATTACTCCTTACATATTTCATCATATGCGTCGTCGTAATTTTTTGCTCGCGCCTTGTCTTGCTTAGAACTTTGAAGTTTTAGAACTACACACTATGACTGACTATAAAAATACTTTAAATCTACCCGACACACCGTTCCCGATGCGCGGTGATCTCGCCAAGCGCGAGCCGCAGATGCTGGCGCGCTGGCAGGAACAGCAGCGCTATAAAAAGATCCGCGCTGCCAAACAGGGCAAGCCGAAATTCATTCTGCATGACGGCCCTCCGTATGCGAACGGCGACATCCACATCGGCCATGCGGTGAACAAGATACTCAAGGACATCATCGTCAAAGCCAAAACGCTGGATGGTTTCGACGCGCCTTATGTACCGGGCTGGGATTGCCACGGCCTGCCGATCGAGTTGCAGGTGGAAAAGAAACACGGCAAGGCGATTCCGCCTTCGCAATTCCGCGCACTTTGCCGTGCTTATGCCGCCGAGCAGATCGAACGGCAGAAAAAAGATTTTATCCGCCTCGGCGTACTGGGCGACTGGGATCATCCTTACCTGACGATGGACTTCAAGACCGAGGCCGATATCATCCGCGCGCTCGGCACCATCCACGATAGAGGCTATCTGTACCAAGGCTACAAGCCGGTGAACTGGTGTCTGGACTGCCAGTCCGCGTTGGCCGAGGCGGAAGTGGAATACGAGGACAAGACCTCGCCTGCGATCGATGTGGGCTTCGAGGTCAAAGATAAAGCAGAACTGGGCAAGGCATTCGGCGTGTCACTACCGGCAGATGCAAAAGTGTATGCGGTGATCTGGACTACCACGCCGTGGACCTTGCCTGCGAACCAGGCGGTCTGTGTGCATCCGGAACTGCAATACGACCTGATCAAAACATCCAAAGGCTACTTGATACTTGCATTCGATCTCGCAACACAGTGCCTGTCGCGCTATCAACTGGGCGGCAACAACGACCGGGGCGACGGTATGGCGGCCACCTGCAAGGGTGCGGCATTGGAAGGATTGTTGCTACAGCATCCGTTCTATGAGCGCGGCGTGCCTATCATCTGCGGCGACCATGTCACGTTGGAAGCAGGTACCGGCCTGGTGCACACCGCACCGGCGCACGGTCTGGACGATTATTTTGTCGGGCAAAAATATAATCTGCCGACCGATAATCCGGTCGGTGACGACGGCAAGTTTTCAGCGAACCTGCCTCTGGTCGGCGGCTTGTTCGTATGGAAAGCCAACGATGTGGTGATCGCTGCACTGCAAGCCAGTGGACATTTGCTGCACATGGAAAAGATGCTGCACAGTTATCCGCACTGCTGGCGGCACAAGACGCCGATCATTTTCCGTTCCACGCCGCAGTGGTTCATCGGCATGGATAACGTGGCGTCTGACGTGAACACTGATGCCGAAAGTCTGGTGCAGGAAAAGCGTTCTCATTCCGGGAAACCGGAGAAGGACGATGGCGTGTCGCTGCGCGATCTGGCGAACAAGGCGGTCGCGCAGACCGAATTCTTTCCGGCCTGGGGACGCGCCCGTCTGGAGGCGATGATCAGGAACCGTCCCGATTGGTGTGTGTCGCGCCAGCGCAGCTGGGGTGTCCCGATGCCATTTTTTGTGCATAAAGAAACCGGGCAGTTGCACCCGCGCACTCCGGAGTTGCTGGAACAGGTAGCCAAGCTGGTCGAGCGCGACGGCATCGAGGCATGGTTCAGCCTGAACTCGGTGGATTTGCTGGGCGCGGAGGCAGAGCACTACCGCAAGCTCAGCGACACGCTGGATGTGTGGTTCGATTCGGGTGTGACGCATGCATCGGTGTTGCAACGCCGCAGTGAATTGCGTTCACCTGCAGACTTGTACCTTGAAGGTTCCGACCAGCATCGCGGCTGGTTCCAGTCCAGCTTGCTGACCGGCTGCGCGATCAATGGCCGCGCGCCATACAATGCATTGCTGACGCATGGTTTTGTGGTCGACGGCAGCGGACACAAGATGTCGAAGTCCAAGGGCAATGTGATTGCCCCGCAAAAGATTTTCGATACGCTCGGCGCAGACATTTTGCGTTTGTGGGTGGCCTCGACCGATTACTCCGGCGAACTGACGATTTCCGACGAGATACTCAAGCGCGTGGTGGAAAGCTACCGGCGCATCCGCAATACTTTGCGCTTTCTGCTAGCCAACATCGCTGATTACGACCATGCCAAACACGCGTTGCCGGTGGAGCAATGGCTGGAGATCGATCGCTATGCATTGGCGATGACACAGAAATTGCAAGATGAAATAAAGCAGGATTACGAGCGATACGAGTTTCATCTGATCGCGCAAAAATTGCAGACCTTTTGTTCCGAAGATTTGGGCGGGTTTTATCTCGATATACTGAAAGACCGCTTGTATACCGGTGGAACGGATTCTGCTGCGCGTCGTTCTGCTCAGAACGCGCTGCATCATATTACTCACAGCCTAGTGAGATTAATGGCACCAATACTTAGCTTTACCGCCGAGGAGGTGTGGGAGGTGTTGATTGGTAAAGAGAGTGACAGTGTGTTTGCCGGTGAATGGTATGAGTTGCCAATATTGGAGAATAGAGTTGAAATTTTTGTGCGCTGGCAGAAGTTGCGAGAAATCCGCGGCACGGCACAAAAATTCTTGGAAGCTTTAAGAATGGAAGGTAAGATTGGCTCATCACTACAAGCTACCGCTGAAGTAGGCGTCGATAGTGGCACTTATGAAGCTCTAAAAGATATTGGAGATGAATTACGGTTTATTTTAGTTACCTCGAAAGCAAATTTTCACACTATGGCAGGGCTTGATAGTTCATCCAGCTCTGTTTCAGTAGTTGCATCGCAACACCAAAAGTGCGAACGTTGCTGGCATTACCGTGCCGATGTCGGGGCGGACGCGCGATATCCAACATTGTGTGGCCGTTGCGTGAGCAATCTGTATGGCAGCGGCGAGGTACGGAAATATGCTTAATCGCTGGTTATGGCTGAGTGCCTTGGTCATCGTGCTCGACCAATTGAGCAAGGCATGGATCGTCAATCGTTTTGTCCTGGGCGAAAGTTATACCGTGCTCAGCGTATTCAACCTGGTGCTGGCGCACAACACCGGCGCAGCGTTCAGCTTCCTGAACAATGCGGGCGGGATGCAGCGCTGGCTGTTCAGCATCATTGCGATAGTCGCTTCTGCCTGGATAATCTGGCTATTGCGCAAGCACCGCGGACAAATGCTTTTTGCCATGGCATTGAGTATGATACTCGGCGGCGCATTGGGCAATCTGATCGACCGGTTGGCCTATGGTTATGTGGTGGACTTCTTATCGTTCCATTGGAACGAAAACTATTTTCCGGCTTTCAATCTTGCGGATTCCGCCATTACGTGCGGCGCTTTCCTGCTGATTCTGGAGAGCTTCATGAAAGGTAAACATGGACTTGCTGCTGGCTAATCCGCGCGGTTTTTGCGCAGGGGTGGATCGCGCCATCGAGATCGTCGAGCGCGCACTGGTGTTGCACGGCGCGCCGATCTACGTGCGCCATGAGGTGGTGCACAACAAATTCGTCGTGGATGGTTTGCGCGAGAAGGGCGCGATCTTTATCGAGGACCTGGCGGATGTGCCGAGCGGCAGTATCCTGATCTTCAGTGCGCATGGCGTGTCGCAAGCGGTGCGCCAGGAGGCCGAGGCGCGCGGATTGACGGTGTTCGATGCAACTTGTCCGCTGGTGACCAAGGTGCACATCGAAGTATCGCGGATGCGTGAGCAGAACAAGGAAATCATCATGATCGGCCATGCCGGTCACCCCGAAGTGGAAGGCACGATGGGGCAGAGCAAGGGCGGCATGTATCTGGTGGAAACGCCGGAACAGGCGCGAAACCTCAAAGTGAACGACGAAAAAAATCTCGCCTATGTCACGCAAACCACGTTGTCGATGGATGACGCCGGCGCGATCATCGCCGCACTCAAGACACGCTTTCCTTTCATTGTCGGACCGAAGAAGGACGACATCTGCTATGCCACGCAAAATCGCCAGGATGCGGTGAGGCTGCTGGTCAAACAATGCGACGTCGTGGTCGTGGTGGGCTCGCCGAACAGCTCAAATTCAAACCGTCTGCGCGAGGTTGCGGCCAACGTCGGGATTCCCGCCTATCTGGTGAATGATGCGGGTGAATTACAACCGGAGTGGTTTGCGGGCAAGAAGCATGTCGGCATCAGCGCCGGCGCATCGGCTCCGGAAGTGCTGGTGCAGGGCGTGATCGAACGGTTGCAGCAACTCGGTGCGCAGCGCGTCAGCGAGCTGCAGGGCATCGTCGAAAATGTGGTATTTCCCCTGCCCAGGACACTGATTCCGATCACAGCGCAATCTTAAACGTGCAAACGGATTTCCTGATCGTCGGCGGCGGCGCAATAGGGCTGACCAGCGCGCAGGCGTTATTGCAAGCGGGTTATCGCGTGACAGTGGTCGAGCGTGGTGCGGTCGGGCAGGAAGCATCATGGGCCGGTGGCGGCATTCTCTCGCCGCTGTGCTCGTGGGATTATCAGGAAGCTGTCACGCGTCTCGCGCATCGCGGCATGAGCATGTTCGGTGAGGCCGCTGAATCGCTGCATGCCGCCACTGGTATCGATCCGGAATATCAACGTAGCGGCATGTTGTTGTTGCCGCCATACCAAGCAGATCTTGCCATGCGATGGTGCGAGCAACATCAAGTTGCATTGCAAGAGGTTAATCTTGCCGGTCAATTGCCCGAGAGCTTTTATGCGAGGCTGGGCAACGGACTGCTGATGCCGGAGGTCGCACAAGTGCGTAACCCGCGCCTGATGCGCGCGTTGCGCAAACAGGTTGAGATGCTTGGTGGTGTGATCGTGGAACAGCATGAAGTGAAACAGTTCGAGATCGCGGGCGACCGCGTGGTTGCGTTGCAAACCACATCAGGAAAACTGGTTGCAGATGCCTATATTGTTACGGCGGGGGCATGGAGCAAGACCTTGCTGGGCGAACATGCCCTCAATATCGACATTCGCCCGATAAGAGGCCAGATATTATTATTTAAGTTTGATGCACCACCGTTTCAGAATATATTGCTTAAGCAGGATTTGTATCTGATTCCGCGACGCGATGGGCATGTGTTGGTCGGCAGCACATTGGAGGACGTCGGATTCGATAGAACTACGACAACAGAAGCGCGCGACAATTTACTTGGGCGAGTTCGGGAGATATTCCCGGATTGGCAAGATCGTCAGCCGATACAACACTGGGCGGGCCTGCGCCCCGGCTCACCGGATAATATCCCGACCATCGGGCGCCATCCTCAGCTTGTCAACCTATATGCCAATAGCGGGCATTTTCGTTACGGTATAACTATGTCGCTAGCCAGCGCAGAATTATTGCGCAACGAGATTGAAGCAAAGCCACAGCCGTTTTCTATAGAGGAATACCGGTGGCGGTGATTAAGCCTGTGGTTTGTGGTGTAGTCATGTCCCCTCACAAGAAATTAAATCAAAGGGCTGGCACCAAGCACAGCACGTCCTCTATAATCATTGCTGTTTTGCTGGAGTAGCTCAGTTGGTAGAGCAACGCACTCGTAACGCGTAGGTCGGAGGTTCGATTCCTCTCTCCAGCACCAGTAAATCAAGGGGTTACATGCTATGTAGCCCCTTTTTCTTTTTACGGTAGACCGCAAACCCACAGTCTCTGTAGTGTTGAGACCTACATCAAAAATCACATCATTTTTTGCATCGAAAAGCGCGTTGGTCTACCACTGTATATTCGACTTTTGACACGTCACGGCTGTTGCCTTTGATGATGGAATTGATGATGGTCTCCGCATCAAATAACCGTATCGGAAACGCCATGTCAGTCGTCAAACGTGGAAACAGTAAAAATTGGTACATGCATTTTCAGCTTAATGGACAGACCTACATCCGGTCATCCCGAACTACTAACAAGAAGATCGCCGAGCAGATGGAGATCGAGTGGAAGGCCATGCTGCATTCACAGCAATACCAAGGCAGAAAGCAGCGAATCACGTTGGCCGATGCGTTTCACCAGTACAAGTTATCCAAACAAGGAATCGCCAGTTACCGCAACCTGATCGCACATGAAACGGTACTGCACCGACTGTTGCCTATGAAAAAGCACATCGACGAAATTACCTCACGCGACTTGGAGAAATTTAAGCGTGACCGGGTAGACGCCAAATATTCATTCATTGCTGCCGCAATTATCGAATTGCGGGTGTTTATGGTTTCTTCGCCGATGAACTTATTGCTTCTCCTCATCAAATTATCGAGTTGATAATTTTTGTCGGATGGCGCCTTGGGCTCATTGATAGATAGTGGGGTTTTGCATAGGATTTCGATGTATTGGCGCAGCCTGTTGGTGGCTTTCCAGAGCCTATTATTACTTGTGGCTTCGAGTAAACCTGCATCAATAAATTCGCGATGAATTTTTTCGGCGAGTTCACCATTGTTACCTGCGTATGTGAGGCTCGTGGAATCCCGATATTTGAAATAGTGCAGTGCAATTTCAATATGTAGTGGTGTTACTGTACTACCTGCTGGATTACTTCCCATATTTCTTCCTTCTTTCCTTTACATTAGTAGAGCCGCGTCACCCAGTCTATAACAACGAGTACAGCAGATATTTTCGGGGCATTAGGATGCTTTGCGTTCGATGAGCTGCTGCTTTAAAAAGTCGAACGATTCGAGCTGGCCACCATTAAAAAGTTCCCTGATGGCTTTTATCTGGATCCCGAATCAAGTATTGGCGAGAATCAAAGCGTAAGTTTCCAGCTTGCACGTATGGTGCGGAGGGAAAGGTAAGTTTGCTTGCATTCTCAGCTTCTCGACGGATAATGATGCATTGCTGGGATATTTCAAGCAACAGTTAGTCGTTAACGAAGAGCCGGTAAATATCAGTATCGAGATAAACTAAATCAATCGATAGAAAATTATCTACGCAACAACGATTGAACCGCCTATATTCTGCATGACAGGGGATTTTGTGAAAGATTTGCATGGCTGTTATCACACACGACAAGCGTAATACTCTTTTTCGTTACCTGCTATGGCTGGCCGGATTGATACTGCTGGCAATTTCAGCCTGGTACTTCACGCGCCCTGCACCGCTGCTCGTGCAACTGGTCAAGGTCGAGCGGGGGCTAGTGGAGGCGATTGTGAGCAACACCCGCGCGGGAACGGTCAAGGCCTGCCGTCGTGCCAAGCTGGCCCCTCCGGCAGGAGGGCAGATCGCGCATTTGCTGGTGAAAAAGGGCCAGCGCGTAAAGGCGAACCAGATACTGCTAGAGTTGTGGAACGACGATTTACAGGCGCAGGCGCAATTGGCGCAGGAACAACTCGGCACAGCACAGACTCAGGCACAACAGGCCTGCATGCAGGCTGACCTTGCGGAGAAGGAAGCTGAGCGTGCGCAGCAATTGAAAGAAAAGGGATTCATTTCTGCCGAAGGCGTTGATCAAAAAGCATCGGCGGCCAAGGTGAGCCGCGCTGGGTGCGAGGCCGCGCGCAGCCAGATCGAGCAAAGCCGCGCGCGCATAGAGGCCGCACACGCCGGTTTGCGACGCATGGTGCTGCGCGCGCCGTTTGGCGGCGTTGTGGCGGACATCAGCGGGGAATTGGGAGAATACGCCACACCTTCGCCACCGGGCATCCCGACTCCGCCGGCTATCGATCTGATCGACGATAGCTGCATGTTCGTCAGCGCGCCTATCGATGAAGTGGATGCAGCCGATATCACGGCAGGGCAGGCATCCCGCATCACACTGGACGCGATCAAGGGCAAGTCGTTTGCAGGCAAGGTCAAACGCGTCGCGCCCTATGTGCTGGAGCTGGAGAAACAGGCCCGCACCGTGGAAGTGGAAGTGGCCTTTGATGAGCCACCCAAGGATGAAAATTTGCTGGTCGGTTACAGCGCCGATGTGGAAATCGTCCACGCAATACATGACAACGTGCTGCGCATACCCACGCAAGCTGTGCTGGAAGGGAAGCGGGTATTGTTATACAGGCCTGATGGCACACTCGAAGAACGCACCGTGACGACGGGTTTGGCCAACTGGGATCACACCGAAATTATTTCCGGATTGAGTGAAGGCGACCAGATCGTGATGTCGCTCGATCAGGCGGGGGTCAAGGCTGGAGTACGAGTACAGCCGGAAGAAGGCAAATCCGCAAAATGATCCGGTTCAAATGATACGGCTTGATAAAGTCAGCCGCAGCTTCACAGTGGGCGACCAGCAGGTCGCCGCATTGCGTAACATCGACCTGAACATCGCGGCGGGCGATTACGTTTCCATCATGGGGCCGTCCGGTTCCGGGAAATCCACCTTGCTCAATTTGATCGGCCTGCTGGATCGCCCGAGCTCCGGGACTTACAAGCTGGATGGCGGTGATGTCACCGATTTGAACGACGTGCAACAGGCCAGAGTGCGCAGCAAAAAGATCGGTTTCGTGTTCCAGTCGTTCCATCTGGTGCCGCGCCTGACAGCCGCGATGAACATCGAGTTACCGCTGATGCTGGCGGGAATTTCTCCCGCCGAACGCAAGGCGCGCGTGGTGCAATTGCTGGATAACTATGGTTTGACGGATCGTGCCGACCATAGGCCCGACCAGCTTTCCGGCGGGCAGCGCCAGCGAGTAGCGATCGCCCGCGCCACCAGCATGCATCCTGCAGTGTTATTGGCCGACGAGCCGACTGGCAATCTCGACCAGGCCACCGGCAAAGAAGTGATGAGCCTGCTCGAACAACTGGTTGCTCAAAAAGTTACTTTGATACTCGTGACCCACGATCCGGTGATCGGTGGGCGCGCACAGCGCCAGTTGCACATGGTTGATGGCCAGATCATCAACGAGACCGGGCGGGGCACATGAGACTGATCGACGTCGTGCAGTTTGCCTCGGGCAGCCTGCGCGGTAGCCGTTCACGTACCTTGCTGATGATCCTGGCGATGTCCATCGGCGTTGCAGCGGTAGTGGTGCTGACCGGGTTGGGCGAGGGTGCGCGCCGTTATGTCGTCAATCAATTTTCATCGCTGGGTACCAATCTGGTCATCGTGCTGCCGGGGCGCACTGAAACGGCAGGGGTCGGGCCGGGCATGCTGCTCGGTCAGATTCCTCGTGAACTCAGTCTGGACGATGCACAGGCCCTGTTGCACAGCCGATCCATCGGGCGCATCGCGCCACTGACCGTGGGTTCTTCACAAATTTCCATGGATGCACTCAATCGCGAAGTGGTGGTGCTGGGTTCGACTGCCGACCTGCTCGAAGTGCGCCACATGAGTTTGGGGCAAGGACAATTCCTGCCCGCCGGTGATATGCACTCCAGCGAGTCGGTATGTGTGTTGGGCGCGAAGATCAGGCGCGAACTATTCGGTCAACGACAGGCCATCGGTGCCTGGGTACGGCTGGGGGATCGGCGCTTTCGCGTGGTTGGTGTGATGGCCAGCCAGGGCGAGTCTATGGGCTTCAACACTGACGAGATCGTCATCGTGCCGGTTGCATCGGCGCATATGCTGTTCAATACCTCCGGCCTGTTCCGCATTCTGGTGGAAGCGAAAAGCCGCGATGCCATCGAACCGGCAAAACATGATGCCGAGGAAATATTGCTGCGCCGCCACAACGGCGAACGCGACGTGACCGTCATCACGCAAGACGCCGTGTTGGCCACCTTTGACCGCATCCTGCGCGCGCTGACGCTGGCGGTCGGCGGCATCGCCGCAATCAGTCTGGCGGTGGCGGGCATCCTGATCATGAACGTTATGCTGATCGCGGTATCGCAACGCATCAAGGAGATCGGTTTGCTCAAAGCCTTGGGTGCGCCCGCTGCGCAGATCAGGAACCTGTTCTTCGCCGAAGCGATATTGCTGTCCGGCATAGGCAGCGTGGTTGGCCTGATTCTGGGTGAAGCGGGAGTATGGGTGATAGCAGGGATTTATCCATCATTGCCGGTGGCCGCACCCTGGTGGGCTGTGCTGGCGGCGCTTGGCACCGCGCTTGGCACAGGCATCATGTTCAGCGTATGGCCGGCACGCCGCGCCGCACGGCTCGATCCGGTGATGGCTTTGGCACGTTGAGCTATAACACCGCATGGGCAGGAGAGGGCCGTGCCTGCCCTGCCTAGCTTAATTTGTATGTGGGCAAGGAGTATAATGCTCCCATTCGGGCGTTTCGCCCATGGATCAACATGAAGAGAATAGATCATTGAATACGATTAGTTTTGCAGATTTAAAGCTGGCCCCTGAAATCCTCAAGGCGCTTGCCGAATCCGGTTACACCACCCCTACACCGATTCAAGCGCAGGCCATCCCGCTGGTGCTGGAAGGTTGCGACCTGATGGCGGGCGCGCAAACGGGTACCGGCAAGACTGCCGCATTTGCATTGCCGATGCTGCAAAAGCTGTTGCCGCACGCAAGCTCCAGCACTTCGCCGGCGCGCCATGCGGTGCGGGCACTGATCCTAGTGCCGACGCGTGAGCTCGCGATACAAGTTGAAGAAAGCGTGAAGGCCTATGCAAAGCACAGTCACTTGCGTTCGCTGGTGGTTTTTGGCGGGGTGGATATCAAGACCCAGACGCCGCACCTGAAAAGGGGCGTGGAGATACTGGTCGCTACGCCGGGCCGCTTGCTGGATCACATCGAGATGAAATCGGTACTGCTCAATCAGGTGCAGATGCTGGTGCTGGATGAAGCGGATCGCATGCTGGATATGGGTTTCATGCCTGATCTGAAGCGCATCCTCGCCTTGTTGCCCAAACAGCGGCAGAACCTGATGTTCTCGGCCACGTTCTCGAACGAGATCAAAAAATTGTCGGCTGAGTTTCTGAATCGGCCCAAACTGATCGAAGTCGCGCGCAGCAATGCCACCGCTGAAAATGTTACACAAAAAGTCTATCTGGTTGAACAGGCCGACAAGCATGCATTGCTTGCACAACTGTTGCGCGGCAGCGACGCGACGCAGGCCTTGGTGTTCACCAAAACCAAGCTTACCGCCAGCCGCCTTGCCAAGCAGTTACAGAAAGAAGGTGTTGCCGCCGACGCGATCCATGGCGATAAAACCCAGCTGGAACGCATTCAGGCACTTGATGCGTTCAAACAGGGCAAGGTTACTGTGCTGATTGCGACCGATGTGGCGGCCCGCGGCCTTGATATCGACCAGCTGCCGATGGTGATCAACTACGAAATACCCAGCGCCGCAGAAGATTATGTCCACCGTATCGGACGTACCGGTCGCGCCGGAGCTTCCGGCACGGCCATTTCACTGGTGTCGCCGGAAGAAGAAAAATATCTGGTGGAAATCGAGAAGCTGATCAAGCATCAGATTCAGAAAGAAACTGCCAACATACTGCATGCAACCCGGGAGAGTACCCGGACCGGCAGAGCGCCGCGCGGCGAACATCATGAACGCAGCCACGCCTCGCAAGGAGAGCGTGCAGTACGCGGTCATGTGCCGAGACCTGCAGCACCGAAAAAAGCCAGCCATGATCCTTGGTTCGATAAGCCTTACGAACCGAGCGGTAGCGCTACTCCGGTCAAACAGGCTGAACAGCAGTCTTCTGGAAAGCCCAAAAAGGAAGTTGCGGCATTATTTGTGCGCAGGCCGAGCTGAAGCAGGAGCAAAATTGCATGTTCAGTCAGTAATGCGAGCAAAATATTATGACGAGCAGCTCACTTCCAATTGCCGAGCCCATTCCGGAGAGGGCTCGGCATAATTCCCCATCACCGGTTGTTCATCGAACGGTTTGACCAGCAAATTCAGCAGACGGTCGATTTCGGAAAAGTCGCGCAGTTGCTCGGCTTTCTCTATTGCGATTTGCGCCAGATAATTACGCAGGATGAATTTCGGATTGACCCTGTCCATGCGCATTTTGCGCTCGCTATCCGCGCCAGCTTCGTGTTGCAGGCGTGCGCGGTAAGCTGCTGCCCAAGCATCGAATGCCGCGAGGTCGATGAACTGTTCGCGCAACGCAGCATTAGTCGCATCCGCGGCCGAGTTGAAATTTCCCAGACTGCGAAATAGATTGGTGTAATCGAGCCGGCTGGATTGCATCATTTTCAGTAACGAAGTGATCAATTCAACATTATCATCATCGCGAGTCGTGTGGCTCAGCCCCAGTTTGGCACCCATCAATCTGGCATAGTGCTGGTGATAGGCTGGGGCATAGTTGTTCAGGACTGTATGGATATCTTCGGCCGGGATTAATGGCGATAGGGCTTGTGCCAGACAGGCAAGATTCCACAGCCCGACTTGAGGTTGTTGATCGTAAGCGTAGCGCCCGCCGGGATCAGAGTGGTTGCAGATGTAGCCGGGGTCATAATTTTCCATAAAACCGAATGGGCCATAGTCGAACGTCAGGCCGAGTATCGACATATTGTCGGTATTCATCACGCCATGGGAGAAACCGACTGCTTGCCATTGTGCCATCAGTTTGGCGGTACGCTGGGTGACTTCATTCAGGAATAGCTGATACTTGTCCATGTCATCCGCAAGATGCGGGAAATTTCTGGTGATGACGTAGTCGGCGAGCGTAGCGATTTGTTCGTGCTGGCCGCGATAGAAAAATACTTCGAACGAGCCAAAGCGTACATGTGAAGGAGCAAGGCGCGTGAGCACGGCAGCAGTTTCGATACGCTCGCGGTAGACTTCTGCGTTGCTGCCGACGATGCACAGTGCCCGGCTGGTGGGAATACCCAACCCATGCATGGCTTCTGAACAAAGGTATTCACGGATACTGGAGCGCAGCACGGCGCGGCCATCGCCTTGGCGCGAGTAGGGAGTGATACCAGCTCCCTTGAGTTGTACATCCCAGAGTTCACCGGCGCGATTGCGGATTTCACCGAGCAGTATCGCGCGCCCGTCACCCAGTTGTGGAACGAACTGGCCGAACTGATGCCCGGCGTAAATCATCGAGAGTGGCTCCGCACCCGGCAGCAAACGATTACCGATAAAGTACTCAGCGAAATCAGCGCGAGTCATTTCTTCACTATCGAGATCGATCAGGTGCGCAGCGTCCGTATTAAAGCTGACTAGATAGGGATCGGGCAAAGGAGTGGGACTCAGGCGGCTGTGAAAATTTTCCGGCAGACGAGCGTAGGTATTGTCGAAATTCAACTGATCAACTGTTTGCATGCGGTCAATGGTAGATAACCATAGTAAATTAGTCAAGTAATGTTTCTTTGCGGCTGCGCGGCTACAATGACCGGACTGTTGATTAAAATAAATGAAGGAAAAATGGGCACAAAAATTAAAGTTCTCTTTATTTGCATGGGCAATATCTGCCGCTCCCCAACTGCGGAGGCGGTGTTTCGCCACTATGTCGAGAGCGCGGGTTTGGCAGATTGCATTTCGATCGATTCGGCGGGGACGCATGATTATCACATCGGCGATCCGCCGGATGCGCGTGCGCAACGCGCGGCACAGCAGCGCGGTTATGACATGAGCAAATTGCGCGGACGGCAGGTGGGAGAGGATGACTTCCGCCGCTTTGATTATGTGCTGGCGATGGACAGGACCAATCTTGCCATTCTGCATCGTATTACGCCAGCTGACAGTGACATTCAGGCGCGGCTGTTCCTTGAATATGCGCGTCATTACACCGAGCGCGAAGTACCTGATCCCTACTACGGTGGTGCGGACGGTTTCGAGCACGTGCTGGATATGGTGGAGGATGCGGCGCAGGGCTTGCTGGAAGAGATTTGTCGACGGCACTTTGTAACATAACCTAAGCGTGCCAGTGGCTTCTTGTCGCTGAGGACAGTTCTCTTGTTATAACCGAATCAAACACAGCAAGATTCGGGTCGCAGATGGGTGACTAGGCCGCCATACTTACATACTTGACCGGCACATCAAACTGTTCGGAACAGGAATGGGATGATGCGAACACGGTTCTGGCTGTATTAAGTTATGGAACAGTATGCCTATGAAGAACAGAATGTCAGATTATGAGCGCATTGCCGAAGCAATTTCCTTCATTGCCGGTCGGGTAAACAGTCAGCCCACTCTACAAGAAGTTGCCGTGCATTTACACCTGAGCCCCTTTCACTTCCAGCGCCTGTTTTGTCGTTGGGCTGGCGTGACTCCAAAAAGATTTCTGCAGGCTCTTACCGTGGAAAGAGCCAAGCAACTGCTGAGCGAATCGAAGCCGCTGCTTGAAGTCGCCGATTCCCTGGGATTGAGCAGCGGTTCGCGTTTGTATGACCACTTCGTGCATTTGGAAGCGGTTACCCCCGGAGAATACAAAACGGGGGGCGCCGGTTTAATCATCCAGTATGCGGTCCATGACACGCCCTTTGGAGAAGCGTTTATCGCCATCACACCCAGAGGCATCTGTAACCTTTCGTTTCTCGAGGGTACGAAAATAGACGGGCATCTGGCTGACTTATACAAAAAATGGCCACACGCAGTGTTTCATGCAAATCATCAATCAACGCTTGAGGTTATTAAGGCCATGTTTGCTACTGGAAGGAAATCGGATCGTCAGATATCTTTGCACGTTTCAGGAACGAACTTCCAGATTAATGTGTGGAAAGCATTGTTACAGATACCTCCGGCCAGGGTGGCGAGTTATTCTCAAGTAGCCGCTGCAATAGGCCATCCGGATTCTGCGCGAGCCGTAGGGCAGGCGGTAGGCGCAAATCCTGTCGCACTCCTTATACCTTGCCATCGCGTTATCCAACAAAGCGGCAGGCTTGGCGGATATCATTGGGGTGAAACTCGGAAACAGGCAATTCATGCATGGGAATCAGCAAGGAATGAGTTGCCCGGTTGAAGGGCAGTTGGTTGCATCGGGACAGGCATGGTCCATCCCCAAGGGGATATTCTGAAACAAAAAAGCCGCACGACTTGCATCGCGCGGCTTTATTTTGTAAACCGGATTTATTGCCGATTTTATCCTTGTGGACGCTGTGTCTCGATTTGCACCAGCGGTTCATTCTCTACATACACTTCACGCTGACGTTCGCGACGGCGTGGTGTATGTCGTTGCGCCGGGGCAACGGTGATCTGAGTCACGCTGTGTAGCTTGACCGGATCAGTTTCGATTTGCACCAATCCGTCACCCGGTGTGCGCAGCACAGGAGCCGGCATGACTACTGCGGGTAAGCTCGGCGCCACTGCTACCGGCAGAGCAGGAGTGAAAACAGTCGGCATCGCGATGTACTCACTAGGTTTAGCGAACCCTTCCGGATATGCGATGTATTCAGTCGGCTTGACAGCGACCGGTGCCGGGCTTATCGGTTCGAAAGAGAGCTGTGCACTGGTGGCTTCACCATGCGTTACCAATGCCACCGCACTTTGCGCCGTATTTTCACGATGCTCGCGTTCTTTGCGTCCACCACGCCGACCTCGACGCCGACCGCCTTCACGTGGCGGATTGCCTGTTTCAGTTTGATCCGTTACGGGAGTGGCAACCTGGCTTTCCAGTACCGGTTTTTCTTCGGCGACACGCGGCGGACGTTGCGGCTTGGGCTGACGCGGTTCTTGTGGTTTGACATCCGCTTGGACAGGCTTCTGGTTGCCGCGCACTTCGTTGCGATCACGATTACCGCCACCTTCGCTGCGTTCACCCTTTTCACCGCGTTCACCACGTCCGCCTCGATCACGGCGTTTGCCACCGCCACCTTCAGGACGTTCACCGCGTTCGGGGCGTTGCGCGTTGCGCGGCCTGCTCGCCGCAGGTTTGGCCTTGGGTTGTTCCTCCTCGCTCGATGATTTGAACCAGGAAATAATCTTATCGAGCAACGAAGGCTGGGCTGCTTCGGCTTTTACCGGCGCGGGTTGCGCCGGGGTGACGCCTTGAACGACGGCCTGTGCACGGGTGGCTTTTTGTTGTTCTTGTGCGGCAGTCAACGGTTTTTCTTCGCTTGGTTTTTCCACCAGCTTGTAGCTGGCCTGCAACACGTCGCTGGTCATGTCATCCTGACGCAGGCGGTTGATGCTGTAGTTGGGCGTTTCCAGATGCGGATTGGGTATCAGCGTGATGCCCACTTTCAGGCGCGATTCGATGCGGTGTATGTCACTACGTTTTTCGTTCAGCAGGAATGTGGCAACGTCCACTGGTACTTGCACGTGTATCGCCGCGCTGCTTTCCTTCATCGCTTCTTCCTGGATGATGCGCAGGATGTGCAGGGCGGAGGACTCGATGCCGCGGATATGGCCGATGCCGCTGCAACGCGGGCAGGCGATGTAGTTGCCTTCGCCGAGGCTGGGCGCCAGACGCTGGCGCGACAGCTCAAGCAGGCCGAAGCGCGAGATCTTGGCAGTTTGCACGCGCGCACGGTCATAACGCAGCGAATCGCGCAAGCGGTCTTCCACATCGCGCTGGTTGCGGCTGCTTTCCATGTCGATGAAGTCGATCACGATCAGTCCGCCCAAATCTCGCAAGCGCAATTGGCGGGCGATTTCCTCGGCTGCCTCAAGGTTGGTATTGAACGCGGTGGCCTCGATGTCCGAGCCTTTGGTGGCGCGTGCCGAGTTGATATCGATCGCGGTCAATGCTTCGGTATGGTCGATGACGATCACGCCGCCGGAGGGCAG
>CAIOKY010000074.1 GCA_903858965.1 uncultured Nitrosomonadales bacterium
AGAACGCTACCGAAAATCTCGCTGACACAATTACACAAGAATTACACAAACTGCGGGCCAGAAAAAAGCCTTGCATCGCTGCAAGGCTTTATCTGTCTGGCTCCCCGACCTGGACTCGAACCAGGGACCTGCGGATTAACAGTCCGTCGCTCTACCGACTGAGCTATCAGGGAATGAAGAGGTGCGCATCATAGTGATTTTGCCTTGCCGGGTCAACCTCAAATTGGGTTTTCGGCACGGCTATCGCCGCCCTTGCTGATGCGGGTGATTGTGTATATATTTATTCTGATATCCCTGCCAACAATCGTGCTATCAGTTAAAATGAAATATGGACAATAAGACCGTTTTTATCAGGACCAGCAAAGGCGAGGATGAGATGCATGGTCGTACCTCGCATCTTCCCGGCGATATCAAACGCGCCTTGTTGATGGTGGATGGAAATGCAACCTTCGGCGAGATCAGCAAGCGCGCCGCACCCAGCCTGCGCGCCAGCCTGGGCGAGATGCTGCAAGGGTTGGAAAAGGACGGCTTCATCCAGAATCGAGACCCGGACAAAGACAAAGCTCCGGGCAAACCCCAGGACAAAGCCCAGGAAAAATTCAGGAGCGAGCACATCCCCAAGATGGCCGTTCCGACGAAGATGGCTACCCCGCAGAAAAATCAGCCGGCATCAGCGGACAATGACAGCGAGCTGGATTTTATGGCAGGGTTTGCTTCATCAGCCCCGAAAACATCGGCTGCCGATGCGGACAAGGCTGAAAAATTGAAAGCAGCAGCAGAAGAAAATGCCAGACGGGAAATCGAAGCGGGGATAGAGGCGGCAAAATTAAAAGCACAGCGTGAAGCCGAAGTCATATTGATCAAAGCCGAGCAGGAAGCTGCCAGGATACGCGAAGAGACAGCGCGCCGCGCCAGGGAAGAGTCGGAGGCCACCCGGGTAAGGGCAGAGCTGGAAGCCAAAAGGGCTCGCGACGAATTGGCAGCCACCAAGCTGAAGGCCGAACAGGAAGCCAAGCTGCGCCTTGAGGCCGCAGCCAGGGAGCGTGAACAGGCTGAAGCCGCACGCATCAAGGCAGAAAAAGAAGCCGAAAAATTGCTCATCGAACTGGAGGTTGCCAAGATCAGGGCTGAGCAGGAAGCCAAGCTGCGCCTCGAAGCGGCCGCCAAGGCGCGTGCCCGCATACAGGCTGAAGAGGAAGCCGCCAAAGCGCGTGCCGAGGCGGAGCGCATTGCCAGACAGGAACAGGAAGCGGCCAGGATACGCGAGGAAGCAGAGCGCCAAGCCAGGCAGGAGCGGGAAGCCGCCAGAATACGCGAAGAGGCGGAACGCATCGCCAGACAGGAACAGGAAGCGGCCAGGATACGCGAGGAAGCGGAACGCCTGGCCAGACAGGAGCGCGAAGCTGCAAGAATACGCGAAGAGGCGGAGCGCATCGCCAAGCAGGAACAGGAAACCGCCAGGATTCGTGCCGAGGCGGAACGCATAGTCAGGCAGGAACAGGAAACCGCCAGGATACGCGAAGAAGCCGAACGCGCGGCCAGGCAAGAGCAAGAGGCCGCCAGGATACGCGAAGAGACCGAGCGCATCATCAAGCAAGAGCAAAGGGTGCGTGAAGAAGCCGAGCGCATCATCAAGCAGGAACAAGAAGCCGCCCGGGTGCGTGAAGACGCAGTCAATGAGGAAGCTGCGCGAGCCGCTGAAGCTAAGTCATTTGCTTTTGACTCGTTCCAGGTTGATGACCCGCTGTATACATCCGAGTCGCATATAGACAGACCCCGGGCGAAAAAAGAAAGCAAGCCGGCGCAAAAAGCCAAGCCCGTTGAAGCAGCGCCGACCAAGCAGGCAGGCGGCTTTTCTTTTGAATCATTCAAGATCGACGAGTCCCCGGCCGCAGCTGAACCGCCCAGGAACAGGCAGCCAGCGCAGACAGCCAATCAAGCACCACCCGCTGCTGCAAAACCAGTGCAACCCGCCGAAGCCCAGCGGCCTGCCAAGCAGCAACCGGCTCCGATCCAGGATCCCATGCAGGAACGTCTTGCGGTAGAGCAGCGCCTTGCTGCCGAAGCGTCGGAAGCCAAGAAAATTGCCGAGGCGCAAGCCAAGAGCTGGGCAGAGGCAGAGCAGCGCGCCCTTGAAGCTGCCAGGGCCGAGGTGGAGCAAGCCGCCAAGCAAGCCAATTTTACGATCGACGAACCGGAGGTTGCCAGGCCGGCGCCGGTTATGCGCGTCGCGCGCAAGAAATTTTCCTGGGGCAAGCTGGTGGGCTTAGCATTCAAGCTCGGATTATTCTTGCTGGTGTTGCTGGTGGGCGCATTGTTTATCCTTCCGTATGTGATGCCGATGCGGGATTACATGCCCAAGGCCGAGCAATTGCTGTCGGCGAAACTGCACCAACCGGTGCACATAGGCCGGTTGTCTGGACGCATCTTGCCGATGCCACGCCTGGAAGTGGGCGAGATATATATCGGCGATGCAAAGCAATTCCAGGTGGACAATGCACAAATAAATTTTGCCCTGGTCGGGTTGTTTACCGACGAGAAACCGGTCAGCAGTATCGAATTTGAAGGCGTCAAAGTCAGGGGTGCATGGATAAGGAATGTGGCCGACTGGCTGCAGAAAATGGCCAGTGACAATAAGTATCCGGTAAGTCGCATGGTGATCAGCCAGGGCACGCTGGATGCTGATGTCTTCCAATTGACCGGTGTCGAGGGTGAATTGAATTTCGATCCTGATGGAAAATTCGTCCAGACGAATTTGCGCGCGAACGCCGGGAAATATGCGCTGGCTATCAACACCACTCCGCAAGGCTTGCTGCAAGCCGCGATCACAGCGCGCGGCAGTGCCTTGCCGCTGCTGCCGAATTGGACGTTTGATGACCTGACTGCAAAGGGCGAGATCAACGGCAACGAACTGGTGATCAGCGATTTCGATGCCCGCATCATGGGAGGCGCCTTGCAAGGCAATGCCAATATCAATTGGCATTCCGGCTGGCGCGTGCAGGGTGCATTGAACGCAAAGACGATCACGATGCAACAGTTGAACCGCTTGCTGGAGGGCAACCTGGAAGGTTCGGCGCGTTTCAAAATGACGGCTCTGGACTTGGGCGGCCTGACCGATTCCGCGACATTGGAAGGCAGCTTCAATTCCAAAGACGGGACGATAGGCGGCATGGACATCATCGAAACCGCACGCAAGCGCAGCAGGGAAAACCTGCCGGGCGGAAGGACGCACTACGACGGTCTGACGGGTGTGGTTTCCTACGCCAACGGCGCCTATCACTTTAAACAGACGAAGATCACTTCCACCACATTAAACGCGAACGCCACGTTTGACGTCGATAACAAGCAACAGTTGTCGGGAAAGATCGGCGTGAGTTCAGCGCTACAGGACACGGCGCCAGCAGTCGACCTGCAAATGGGCGGAACACTTGATAGCCCGACCTTGCATTACGGCCAGTAAACTAACCAATCAGGCCAGGGCTTTGGCCAGTCGCTCCAGGGCTTTCTGCAGGTTGCTCATCGACGTGGCGAACGACAAGCGGATATAACCCTCGCTGCCGAATGCCGAGCCTGGCACCACGGCGACCTCTGCATGCTCCAGCAAATATTCGGACAGCGCCACATCGGTCGCGGCCTTGAGCGTGCCGCGCCGGTGCAGCTTGGCGATCGCCTCACGCGTATCCGGGAACGCATAGAACGCGCCGCCCGCCATGATGCATTTCACGCCGGGAATCTTGTTCAGCGCATCCACCACGAACACATGCCGCTCGCGGAACGCCTTCAGCATCGGCGTGATGCAGCCCTGGTCGCCATTCAGTGCGGCCTCTGCGGCCACCTGTGAGATCGAAGTCGGGTTTGACGTGCTCTGCGACTGCACGTTCTCCATTGCAGTGATGATGTGCTCCGGGCCCGCCGCATAACCGATGCGCCAGCCGGTCATCGCATAGGATTTGGAAACGCCGTTCAGCACCATCGTGCGCGCATACAGGTCCGGACAGGCATTCAGGATGTTGACGAACTTCTCGTCGGTCAGCGCGATGTGTTCATACATGTCATCGGTGGCGATCAAGATGTTAGGGTGCTTGCGCAACACCACACCCAGCGCCTTGAGGTCTTCCAGCGTGTACACCGCGCCGGACGGGTTGCTCGGGCTGTTGATCACCACCATCCTGGTCCTGGGCGTGATCGCCGCTTCCAGTTGTGCGGCTGTCATCTTGAAGCCTTGCTCTATGCCGGCTTGCACGATCACCGGTTTGCCTTCGGCGATGATCACGATGTCCGGATACGATACCCAATAAGGCGCGGGAATGATCACCTCGTCGCCGGGATCGATCACTGCCAGCGCCAGGTTGAAGAAACTCTGCTTGCCGCCGCACGAAACCAGGATCTGTTTCGCGGTGTAATCCAGCCCGTTGTCGCGCTTGAATTTCGCAATCACCGCCTGCTTCAACGTAGGCGTACCGCCCACCGCGGTGTACTTGGTGAAACCCCTGTTGATCGCGGCGATCGCGGCATCCTTGATGTGTTGCGGTGTGTCGAAATCCGGTTCGCCCGCACCCAGTCCGATGATGTCCTTGCCTTCGGCTTTCAGTTTAGCCGCGCGCGCAGTGACGGCGAGAGTGGGGGAGGGCTTGATGGCTTGTACGCGAGTCGAGAGTTTCAAGATGATTCCTGGTTGGTTATACGTCAGGGCGAATTATACCCGTGCCGGACAAAGAGTTATAGCGGGGTCGCGCGGAAGGCCGTTTTATGTTTCCAGCAGCACGATCTGGATATCCATGACGTTGGTGCCGGTCGGTCCGCACTTGAAATGGCAGTGTGCGCCTGAAGCAGTGTCATACTGCTGAAAGAAAGCATAGGAATCATTCCGGTCAAGGTAGCGGAGTGGATCTATGTCCAGCTCGCGCGCACGCGATGCCGTGCTGCCATCGACCATCGCGCCTGCGGCATCGGTCGGTCCGTCGCTGCCATCGGTGCCCGCGGACAACAGCGTTACGCCCGGACGGCCTTCGATCTCCAATGCGAAGGCCAGCGCCAGTTCCTGGTTCCTGCCGCCTTTTCCGGGGCCGTGCACCGTGACAGTAGTTTCGCCGCCATACAGCAGGCAGCGCTGCCCGCCTGTTTGCATCAAGTCCAGTTCCGCGCGCGCAGTGCGCGCCAGAAAATGCACGGCCTCTCGTGCTTCACCATGCAACCTGTCCGTGATCGTCTTCGTGGAATATCCCAGTCGCACGGCCGTATCCTTTGCCGCATCCAGCGCCTGGCGTATGCCTGCGACGATCACGTTGTGCGTCTTGCTGAGGCAGGGATCGTTTTCCTTGACGGTTTCCGGCAGCTCTCCTGCGCGCCCGCGTTGCAGATGATCCGTTACACGCGAGGGCAGTTTTTGCTGCAAATGATATTTTGCTATCACCGCCCATGCGTCAGCGAAGGTTGAATTGTCCGATGTCGTCGGCCCCGAGCCGATCACATCCAGCGCATCGCCAATGACATCCGACACGATCAGCGTCACCAGCTGCGCCGGATGCGCAGCCCGGGCCAGCTTGCCGCCTTTCACCATGGACAGATGTTTGCGCACCGCGTTCAGCTCGGCGATCGATGCACCCGCATTCAGCAGCAACCGGGTCGTGTCCTGCTTGTCTTGCAATGTGATTCCTTTCACCGGCGCAACCAGCAGCGCCGACGCGCCGCCCGAGAGCAGGCAGATGACCAGCGTCTTTTCATCGGTGTTGCGCAGCATATCCAAAATGCGTTGTGTGCCGATGATCCCGGCCTCGTTCGGGACAGGATGTGCGGCCTCGACCTGTTCGATGATCTTTAGCGGAACGGTGTGCCCGTCCTTGACGATGATCAACCCGGCGGAGATTTTATTGCCGAGCAGGGATTCAATCGCCTGTGCCATGCGCGCCGTGGCCTTGCCCGCACCGACCACGATGATGCGATCATATTTTTCGGGACCGTAACTTGTACCGGCAATTAGCAATTGATCGTGTTCGATGCGCGCCGCCCTGAGTACGGCGTTGTACGGGTCGACCGCTGCGAGGCCAGCGTTGAAAATACGCGTGATGATTTCCCGATGCTGCAGTGGGGAGGACTCTATTTCAGGTGCATGCGCCATCAATATGGAGAATTGCTATTGCGCACGAATCAAATATTTTCCAAAGAT
Source organism: uncultured Nitrosomonadales bacterium (assembly GCA_903858965.1). Taxonomy (GTDB): domain Bacteria; phylum Pseudomonadota; class Gammaproteobacteria; order Burkholderiales; family Gallionellaceae; genus Gallionella. Next base: position 6,167 of record CAIOKY010000074.1, read on the forward strand.
GCCAGGGACTGGAATGAAGGTTTCGCGAAGTAGTAACCCTGGAACAATTCGATGCCGAAAGACTGCAGGGTGCTCAGCTCTTCATATGTCTCGACGCCCTCGGCGATCACCTCGATGGAGAGTTCGTTGCACACCGAGAGCGTGCCTTTCACGATCGCCTGGCGAGCCTTGCTCTTGTCGATATTGCGTACCAATGCCATATCCAGTTTGATCAGGTCCGTCTGCATCTCGGCGAGGAGGTTCAGGCCGGAATAGCCCGCGCCGAAATCGTCGATGGCAGTCTTGAATCCCAGCTGTTTGTAATGCTGGACGATATCCCGCAGATGGGCATGATCGTCGATCTTCTCGCTTTCCGTGATCTCGAAGATGATTTGCGTGATCGGGAAACCATACTGCTCGGCAGCCGCGACCGTTGTGCGTATGCACAGTTCAGGGCGATATACCGCATTGGGCATGAAGTTGATGCTGAGCAGCGAAGTGATGTTGAGTTCGGCCGCGAGCTTGATGGCCTTGACCCGGCAGGTCTGGTCGAAGCGATAGCGGTTGCTGTCGTTGACGTTTTCAAAGACCTTGCCGGCGGGTTCGTTGTTCAAGC